>NZ_JBEXLC010000031.1:0-32615 GCF_040609795.1 Nocardia sp. NPDC004604 | reverse complement strand
CGAGCGCGTGGTGGTGCTGCGAGCGCCTGACGGTGCCACGATCGCCCGACGGGTCTGCGCATCGGTCGCCCGCGACATCCAGCAGCGTCGACTGGCGTGCGCGTCCGGACCAATAGCATGGGTGCCATGGTGCAGTTCGCGATGCTGGTGATCGTCGTCGGCGCGCTGGTGGCGATCGTCATGATCTACCTGCGCGGGCGCAACGGGTTCCAGGTGGTGAATCCGGAGTCGGGGACGCTCTATGTCACCGGGGTGAGTCCGCGGCCCGATGCGACCGGCGCGCAGTATGTGACCATCACCGGCAATCTGACCGGCCCGTCGGTGCCCGGCACCGTGGTCTACGGCCGTATGGCCTGGGATGTGAACGATTGGCCTGCCATCGGCGATCTCATCCCGGTCGTCTATCCGTCCGGCAAACCCGAACGCTGGCAGCTATCGCACCCGGGCGCGCGTCCGGGGCTCGGTTCCTGACCTGGTCGCGGGCCCGACCAACGGCCTCGGCGGAGTCGGCGACCTGGGGCGGCAGGACCACTCGATCGGATTGTTGCCGTGCGACTGCGGGGCCGGTGGGAGGATGCCGGTATGGATGCGAAGGACACCGAGCTCGTCATTCGAACTGCTCGGCCGGATGAGTACGACGCGGTCGGTGACCTGACGGTGCAGGTCTACGTCGGTGAAGGATATGTGCGCGCCGGTAGCCCCTATGTCACCCAACTCGCCGATATCGCCCACCGCGCCGACGCGGCCCAGGTGCTGGTCGCCGTGCACGGCGATCAGGTGGTCGGCGCGCTGGCGGTCGCCCGGCCCGGAACACCCTATGCCGAGATCGCTCGGCCGGGTGAGCTGGAGTTCCGCATGCTCGCCGTGTCGAAATCGGCGCGCGGCCTTGGCGCGGGAACGGCGTTGATACGCACCGTCATCGAACTGGCCCGTGCCGAATCCTTTGACGCCGTGGTACTTACCACCATGCCCGCCATGGTCGACGCGCGGCGGATCTACGACCGCTTCGGTTTCGTCCCTGCGCCGGAACGGGATTGGACGACCGAGGCGGGAGAGTGGTTGACCGTGCTGCGGTTGGATCTTCCGGCCTGATGCCGCGCGGGCGGGCTCAGCCCAGCGCAGTCGCGACGATGCCTGCCAGGTAACCGAGCCGCGCGACCTCGGACGGACGGAAGTCGGGTCCACCGGGTCGCCCGAGCAGCAGCACCTTGCCGGTATTGCCCAGCGGCGCGGCCGCCAGTTTGGTGTCCATATCGCGCCAGATCTGCGGCACCCAATCGGCCTCGGGATCGAGGACGGCGGGCTTCTCCAGCGGCATCCACGGGGCCGAACCCGCTTGGGTCTGCGGCGCGGACTGGCTGCCGACGACGCGGTAGGCACCCTGCGGGCCCATATCCATAATGGTGCTCCAGCCGACCCGCAGCACCCGCGGCACACCCTCGACGAGAACCTGCAGCCGGTCGTCGCGGGCGCTGGCGACCTGGTCGATCAGCTCGAGCTCGCGATGGGTGTCCAGTACGCCGGAGTATGGCCGGATGGAGTCCACGCGCACATCGCCGATCGATTCGGCGGCGGTGATCAAGGTGTCCGGCAGCGCACCCTGCGGCACCTCGACGACGAGGTCGTCGACCGCGAAACCCGCGCCTCGCTCGACCACGTCGAGGGAGAGGATGTCGGCGCCGACGGAACCCAGTGCGAGTGCGAGCGCACCGAGGCTTCCCGGTCGATCCGGAAGTTGCACGCGGAGCAGGTATGACACGCGCGTTCCTTTCCTTGGCGGCCGAGGCTCTCAAACGAATACCCGGGTCACGCAATACTTACACCCCCGAGTCCCGGTTATCGACTCGAAGTACGGCCAGTGACGGATGCCACACCGCGAGTTTGCGCGGATGCGGCGTGTCACGCTAGTGGGTGGGGTGTGTCGTCGCACGCCCGGCTCCTGTGAAAATTGTGCAATAGATGGTCGCTAGGCTGTTCGGTGGCCGTTCACCAAGCTCAAACCATGCCGAAAGGGGTCCGCGGTGCCCGCCATCTCCCGCGACGAGGTTGCACACCTCGCCCGGCTGTCCAGGCTCGCCCTGTCCGAAGCCGAACTCGATCAGTTCGCCGGTCAGTTGGATTCGATCCTGAGTCACGTGCGGACCGTCTCCGAGGTCGCCGCCGCCGATGTGCCCGCGACCGCGTCGCCTAATCCGGCGACCAATGTGACGCGTCCAGATCAGGTCGTTCCGTGCCTGACCCCGGAGGAGGCGCTGTCGGGCGCTCCCGCGGTCGAAGACCAGCGGTTCGTGGTTCCGCAGATCCTGGGAGAAGGCGAATGAGCGCAGCATCGCGTAGCGACCTGACCGCGCTGTCGGCTGCCGAACTGGCAGCCAAGATCCACGGCCGCGAGGTGACCTCGGTGGAGGTCACCCAGGCGCATCTGGATCGGATCGCCGCCGTCGACGGCGAGTACCACGCATTCCTGCATGTGGCCGGGAACGAGGCGCTGAGCGCGGCCGCCGCGGTGGACGCCGCGCTGGCCGCTGGCGATGCGCCCGCCTCGCCGCTGGCCGGAGTTCCGTTGGCGCTCAAGGACGTTTTCACCACCACCGATATGCCGACCACCTGCGCCTCGAAAATTCTCGAGGGCTGGGTCGCGCCCTACGACGCGACGCTGACCGCCCGGTTGCGCGCCGCGGGCATCCCGATCCTCGGCAAGACCAATATGGACGAGTTCGCCATGGGCTCCTCCACCGAGAACTCGGCCTTCGGCCCGACCCGTAATCCGTGGGATACCACCAGGATTCCGGGTGGCTCCGGCGGCGGCTCGGCGGCCGCGCTGGCCTCGCACCAGGCACCGCTGGCGATCGGCACCGATACCGGCGGATCGATTCGCCAGCCCGCCGCGGTGACCGCGACCGTCGGCACAAAGCCGACCTATGGCACCGTTTCCCGGTTCGGTCTGGTCGCGTGCGCATCATCGCTGGACCAGGGCGGCCCGTGCGGTCGAACCGTGCTCGATACCGCACTGCTGCACGAGGTGGTCGCCGGATACGATCCGCGCGACTCCACCTCCCGCAATGTGCCGGTGCCACCGGTGGTGGCCGCGGCGCGTCAGGGCGCCACCGGTGATCTGCGCGGCGTGAAAGTCGGTGTGGTGAAGGAACTCCACTCCGACAGCTACCAGCCGGGCGTCATCGCATCCTTCGATGCGGCGGTCGCGGTGCTGAAGGAATTGGGCGCCGAGGTGGTCGAGGTGTCATGTCCGCACTTCGAATACGCGCTGGCCTCCTACTACCTGATCCTGCCGAGCGAGGTGTCCTCGAACCTGGCGCGCTTCGACGCCATGCGCTACGGGTTGCGCGTCGCCGATGACGGTAGCCACAGCGCCGAGCAGGTCATGGCCGCCACCCGTGCGGCCGGATTCGGCCCGGAGGTCAAGCGCCGCATCATGATCGGCACCTACGCACTGTCGGCCGGTTACTACGACGCCTACTACGGTCAGGCGCTCAAGGTGCGCACGCTGATCGCCCGGGACTTCGACAAGGCCTATGAGCAGGTCGACGTCCTGATCTCCCCGACCAGCCCGTTCACCCCGTGGAAGCTGGGGGAGAAGGTCGATGATCCGCTCGCGATGTACCTCTCGGACCTGTGCACCCTGCCGACGAACCTGGCCGGACATCCGGCCATGTCGGTGCCGTCGGGGTTGAGCAAGGACGATGGCATGCCGGTGGGTCTGCAGATCATGGCGCCCGCGCTCGCCGATGATCGGCTGTACCGCGTTGGTGCGGCGTACGAGGCGGCGCGGGGACCGGTCGCCTGACGGCGCATATGGCCTGAGCGCCCGGTCTCGTCTCGATTCCTCGGATTTCGACGGGATCGGGCGCTCAGTGCGGCTATCTACCGCTCGATAGCCGCTAGGCGGGCCAGATGAATTCCGGATCCGTCAGGTAGTCCTGACGCCGCTGATCCAGTGCCATCGCCACCATCTGGTGCGCACCGGGTCCGATTACCTTGCGCACCGGCGGATTCGGCATGTTCACCAGCGCGATCAACTCCGCCGCGGCGACTTCCGGTGCCGCCTCGACCCATTCGGCATCGGCCGTGGTTTCGCCGTGGCCTGCTGGCTCGAGATCGGTCGCTTCGTCGGTGACCGGCGGCGCAGTCGGGTCCGGGTAGTCCGGCATGCCGAGGATGCCACTGCGCAGTTCGTCGTACGCCGGGAGCGCTGTCGCGAACTTCATGCTCGACTTTGCCCAATCGGTGTCGAAGCCGCCCAGCTGTGCCAGCGTGACGTGAATTCCGAAGGGGCGCAGCTCATCCGCGAGTGCTGCGCCGAAACCCTCCAGCGCCCATTTGCTCGCGTTGTATATGCTGAACAGCGGCAGGCTGCCCACCGCACCGACCGTCGAGATCTGCACGATGTGTCCCGACCCCTGTTTGCGCAGGTGCGGTACCGCTGCTTGCGAAACCCACAGCGCGCCATAGAAATTGGTATCCATCTGGGCGCGGATCTGGGCCTCGGTCAGTTCCTCGACCGCGCCCACCAGACCGTATCCGGCATTGTTCACGATCACGTCGATACTGCCCGCGATCGCGAATGCCTGATCCACGGTGGCGATCGCGCGGTCGCGGCCGCGAACATCCAAGGGCAGCACCGTCAATCGGTCACTGTCGATATCGGCCATGGACCGCGGATCGCGAGCGGTCGCGACAACGCGGTCGCCATCGGCGAGCGCGGCGAGGGTGAACGCGCGCCCCAGTCCGCGGTTGGCGCCGGTGATGAACCAAGTTCTGGTCATGTCGATCCTTTCGTCGCGAGACGCTCCGTCTCGTTCGACAAAGATGCCAAGCCGATTCGATCCTGTCAAGACGAGACGTTGCGTCTCGTTTCTGGTATGGTCTCGGTATGGCCGAAACACCGAGCGCAGCCAGGCGCAGCGAACGCGCCCGCGCCGCGATCCTCGCCGCCGCCACCGAACTGATCCGCGAGCTGCCCTATGCGAAGCTGAGCATCGAGGCCATCGCGGCCCGGGCCGGAGTCGGCAAGCAGACGATCTACCGTTGGTGGCCGTCGAAGGGTGCCGTCGTATTCGACGCGATGCTCGAACTCTATTCCGGCCCGGACGGTCTCGTACTTCCGGACACCGGCGACATCCGTGCGGACCTGCGGGAGCTGGTTCGCGGCGCGATCGCCGAACTCACTGATCCGAGTTTCGAGGCCTTCCTGCGCGCGATGTACGTCGAGATCCAGCAGGATCCGGAACTCGGCGCCGCCTATCGCGAGCGACTTCTGCTCCCGCAGCGCGCCGCCATTGCCGAACGCCTGGCCGCGGGCGTCCGGGCGGGCCAACTCCGCGCCGATCTGGACCCCGATATCGCCATCGATCTACTCCTCGGCCCGATTCAGAGCCGCTGGACCCTGGGCCTGCCCGGCCTCACCGAGGACTATGCCGACGCCGCTCTGGATGCCGCCCTGGCGCATCTCGCCCCCTGATGCGCCCGTACCCCGCTCGCGTTTGCGTCCGGTGGCGCGGCGCGGCCAAGTGTGCGGGAGATCAGTGGGAGCGTAGGGATTCGGCTTGTCGCTGGATGCCCTCGGTCATACCGGCGAAGCCGCGGTGGAGGTTCTTGCCGAGCAGGGCGACGACGAGGGGGTGCAGCCAACCCGCGAGTTCGAAGTGGGATTCGTAGCGGGTGCGGTCCGGGCCGAGCGGGGTGACCTTGTGCGAGCGCAGGCTGTGCAGGGTGCCGAGCGGGACCGGTTTCATCGAGTAGCTGAATTCGGTGCCCGGGGTATGCGAGACCATCCATTCGCGCTGGCGTCGCGGGCTGGAACCGGACAGTGCGACCAGCATGTCGATGGGTTCGCCGGGGACGAGGGTGCTGCGGGCTTCGATGCAGAAGGGGTTCCACTCGCCGTAGCGGGGGAGGTCGGTGATCACCTGCCACACCAGTTCGGCGGGGGCGTCGATCTCGACGGTGGCATCGATGACAAAGGACATGATCAGTAAACTAGAACAAGTTCTAAGAGCGATCAAGCCTCCGAGCTGCGCAGTCGCCGATCAGCAGGTGCCCATGGCGGTGCCTTGATCGGCGCCGTAGCGGTGGCCGTGGCCCGGCGGCGCGTGCAGTGCGGCGAGTAGGTCGGCGCTGGTCTGCAGGAAACTGACGACCGGAAGCCATTGCGGGACAGGGGCATCCACCCGAACATCGCGAAGTTCGGGTGCCCGCCACAGCAGCGACGGCGACCAGTGCACCACTGGGTCGGAGCTATTCGCCAACACCGTTGCCCCCGCATGATGCACCTGACCGGCGGGCGGACCCGCCCAGAGCGCGGCGCAGGTGCGGCGGTCCTGGTCGACGTCGTCGGTGAAGATCGAGCTGCCGCCCAGCGCGCCGAGGCTCTGTCCATAGACGTAGAGCCGGGGCTTGTGCTCGAGTGTGCCGATGCGTCGCTCCAGTGCAGTGAACAGCGCACGTGCCGAGGCGATCGCATCGTCGCGGCCGAAGAGGAAGGTTACCCAGCTCGGGGCATAGGAGTACTGCATGCCGACCAGGGCGACGTCACCGCCGAAGCGTTCGTAGAAGCCGCGGACCGCATTCGCATCGATCCATCCCGACCCGGTCGGTACCGCGAGGACGATATTCGAGCGTTCCAGTCCGCCGGAGCGTTCCAGTTCCCGAATCGCGAGGGCAACACGGGAATCGAGATCCGGTGCGGAGTCGAGTCCGACATACACCCGGACGGGTCCGGCGGGCGATCCGGAAACGAACTTGCGACCCTCCGCGCCCAGCGACGGCCAGCTGATGGCCGATTCGGCGCTGCCGGAGCGGGTATAGGAAACCGGTTGCACCAGTTCGGGATCGATCGTCGCATTGGCGATGGCATAGGCACTGCGCCGCCAGTCCACCACCACGGGTACGCCGATGAGATAGAGCACCGATGCCGCGACCGCGGTGACCGCGATCCCGCGCGCCCAGCCGAGTTGCCGCGCGATCCACCGGGTGACGCGGGCGATTCCGGCGACAGTGCCGACGATCACCGCCGACATCACCGCCCAGTGCAGCCAGTACCCCGGGGCGATTGGCGCCGCATCCATCGCCGTGCGCAACTGGTTCTGCCAATGACTCGCATTCGCGGCCGTGCCGACGATCGCGATCGCGGTCAGACCGAGCAGTGGTCTCCGACACCGAGTCAGGCGACGGTTGATGTCGAAATCCCAGTACCGCAAGGTAAATCGGAGAACGCCCGCAATGCCGAGCGCGACGGTGGCGAGCAGCCCGGTCAGCACCGCCTGGGCGCTCGGAGTGCGCGGCAGCAGACCGGGTGCGAGCGATATGACTGTGCCGAGTCCGATTCCGAGCGTCGTGCCTATGCGTGGATGCAGCGCGCGGTGAAACCGATTGGCGGCCAGTCTCTTCCAACGACTATATCGAGGTGACCGGCCATTCGGACTCGCCGTCCCGACGGTATTCGGAGCGGTGGCGGCCGGTCTGGTCGTCGTCAACGTGCTCATGCCTCAACCCCCTGTGCGCCAATGCGATTCGAAAACCTGGCCGGTGTCCTAACCTCGGCCCGTCGCCGGGCGGACGGCAGCACACCAGCCAGCACCACCCCGAGCCCGACCACCCCGGCAAGCCATGCCAGCCACCCGCCGCCGCTTTCGGAACTCTGCGCGCCGAGTACGGATTCGAGCACCGGCACCCCGTAGTCCTGCCGTCGCGAATTCAGATCGACGAATGTGTACGCGATACTCGCCATGGCATTGCAGCGAGCGCGGGAGAACGCGTCGTCGCGGCTCGCGCACGCTTCGTGCATATGCGTGGCCAGCGTCGCGTCGAGGTCCTGCCTGGCCCAACCGGCCAGCGGCTCGTCGCGCTCGCCCGCGTAGCGCAGCAGGTCGTAGCCCAGATCGTGTGCCTTACAAGCAGTTTCGAATTCGGCGGGCAATGTCACCGGTGACGAGCAGTCCCCATTCGGATTCACCAGCAGCCCGTCGACGACGGTCGGCCGATAACCGAACCGGTCCACGAAATCGGCGGGAATCGCGGCTGCCGAACCCGGTCCACCCGAGGTCAGGTCGACAACCGCCGCACCGGCCGCGGCGTTTTCCATCGGCCGGTGCACGGTGGCGGCGTGCGCCGCGGGCGCCAGCACAACGGTGGCTGCCATGGTGGTCAGCGCGGCCGCCGTCAATGCGGCGCAGCGTCGGGCGATGGGTTGCGCTCGGGCATCGTGCGCCCCGGCGTCGGCCAGCCTGGCGGTGTTCGGTGTGCTCATGATGCTCGACGCTAGGAATCCGGGCCGCCGCACCACCTCACGCCGGGGTGCGGTTTCCCGGCCCGTGCCATCGGGTGAGCGCATGCGCCCGCTCCCCCTGCAGTACTGCGGCGGATTTCACCCGTGGGTATGAGGACCCGGACCGCTCGGTTTCCTACTGTCGTAGGCATGGAAAAACGGCGTGCCCAGATCAAGCGGATGAATGCGCGAATGTGGTTCGACGCGTGCACCGTGCTCGTGGCGGTGATCTTCTTCGCCGTCGCGTGGCCGACGCTGCACGTCACCCATGTCGTCCCGGTCGCGGTGCAGCCGTTCATCGCCGCGCTGGCGGCCTTCCCGGTCCTGCTGATCCGGCTCAACCCGGCGCTCGGCTGGGCGATATCGGCGGGTTCGGCGCTGATCATCGCGCTGGCCATTCCGCATCAGCCGGGCAATGAGCTCCCGATGCAGGTCGTGCACATCGTGTGCCTGTTCGCGCTGCTGTTCGCGGTGGCCCTGCGTGCGCCGGTGCCGATCGTCGCCGTTGCCTGGGGCGCGACCTCGCTCTTGCTGGCCGCGACGATGTCCGGTGACGGCGGCGGATTCTCCGGCGGGGCCTGGGCCTGGCCCATCGCCTTCGCCGCGGTCGTGCTGTTCGCGATGCTGGTGCGCTGGCTGGTGCAGTCGCGCAAACAGCTGCTGGCTCAGGAGGAGGAGAACGAGCTCGAGCGGGCCCGGCGCGCCATTCTCGAGGAGAAGGCCCGCATCGCCCGCGACCTGCACGATGTGGTCGCCCACCACATGTCCCTGGTGGTGGTACAGGCCCAGACCGCACCGTATCGGGTCGAGGGTGTGACCCCGGCCGCCCGCGCGGAGTTCGAATCCATCGGCGCGACCGCCCGCGAGGCATTGAACGAGATCCGCGGCATGCTCGGCGTGCTGCGCAGCGACGGTCAACTGCCCGAACACGCGCCGCAGCCGAAGGCCGCGGATGTGCTCGGCCTGTTCGAGGCGGCGCGCCGTGCCGGTGTGCGCATCGACTGGACCATCGATGGGCTACTGGATCTGGTTCCGGACTCGGTCGGCCTCGCGCTGTACCGGATCGTCCAGGAATCGCTGTCCAATGCCTCCCGGCACGCGCCGGGCGCTCCGGTCCGCGTATCGGTCGTCATCGGCACCGACGCACTGCATCTGAGCGTCGGCAACGATCTCAGCGCCACCGTGGCCCGCCCGGTCGGCAATGGCGGCCATGGCCTGGCCGGAATGCAGGCCCGCGCAGTGGCGGTCGGCGGGGAGGTGTCCGCTGGTCCTCGGGCGGATGGCGGGTTCGAAGTCCAGGCACGTCTGCCGATAGCTCCGGCATCCGGGTCGGTGCCCGACCCGTCGATGGCCGCCGCGGTTGCCGATGCGACGGACCGGTGAGGGCATAACGTGGGCGCGCCCCGAAATGGCTACGGGGGCAACTGATTTGAAAGCACATGGGTAACTCCATGTACTCACATCGAACTAGCTTGCGGTTGGCATCGTTGTCAAGAGCGGGCACCGTTGGGTGTGGTTGGCTTCATTGGGCCTCTGAGCTGTGGATACGTTGAAGTATCACCCCGTTTCGGCTGTGATATCGATTACTAGCGTTAGCGCGTGCGAGCGTCGTTGGTCGACGTCAGTCATTAAATGGCGGGATTGATGACGAGCGGGCGACGGCTGACCAGCAACCATGCAGGAGACAAGCGATCGTCCCCGATGCGACGACCAGCCATAGGTGGCGGTTCCCAGTTATTGTTAGCGGCCGGTTCTCGGCTGCTGATGAGTCGATCGTCTGGGCGGTCTCGAACGACCGACATGCGGCTCGATAAATGGCAAGAGCGTGTTGGCCGTCGGTGAAAACCGGTGGTACGGACAGCACCCGCATAGTTACGGTCGATCGATGCCGGATGCGATCTTCGCTCATTCCCGCCTTGCGCTGATCTACGACGAGTTCGAAGGTGATCGCGAGGATCTGGATGTCTATGTCGGCATCGCCGACGAGTTGGGTGCCGAGGTGGTGCTCGATGTCGGCTGCGGGACAGGACAGCTCGCTGTGCTGCTCGCGCGCACCGGCCGGAACGTCGTAGCAATCGACCCAGCCGAAGCATCACTGGAGGTCGCGAAGACAAAGCACGCACCGCCCGGGATCACTTGGTTGCACGGCGACGCCGCGAACCTCCCTGCGGTAGCCGCCGACCTGGCGGTCATGACCGGCAACGTGGCCCAGGTCTTCCTCACCGACAACGACTGGACCGATACGTTGGACAGCATCCGCAGCGCCCTGGGGCGCGGCGGGCACCTGGCTTTCGAGACCAGAAGGCCGGAGCGCCGCGCATGGGCGGATTGGGCCGCCGACACAGGTCCGGTGATCCGCGATATTCCGGGCATCGGGCGGGTCGAGCAGCGGCTGGAAGTCAGAGCTGTGGACCTTCCGCTGGTATCGTTCCGGCACACATACTCATTCGCCGCCGATGGTGCCGTCGTCGTATCGGACTCGACGCTCCGGTTCCGCGAGCGGGCGGAGGTCGAGTCGGACCTGATATCCCACGGCTATCGAGTCTGCGATATCCGGGACGCTCCCGACCGCCCTGGGCGCGAGTTCGTATTCATCGCCGAATCGACATCCTGAACAGGTGCTGGACGCGCCGTCTTCGGCATTATCACGCGGTCGTGGGCGGCATCGCCATGATCAGTCCGCGTATGGGATCTGGAACAAGTTCTCCCTGCTGATCATCTGCCATCCCGTTGGTGAGCCCCGACTGGCAACATGGTGGTCCCAGAACGGGGCAGCAAACGACAGCCGACTGTGTACGCAACCGCCAAGAACAGCTGGGAACTACCATCAACAACACCCGGGAGCTGGCACTATCAGGTCTGGTCGGCCGCCCACCAGCCGCCATCTTTGGCTGAGAGTCGCACCCGAGCGAAGGCCGCTACGTTTCGTAGGTCAGCTCCGAGTCGGCCGGTAGGCCACCCATCACGGACACGGACGCACAGAGTGCCGCTCAGACAGACCTCATGCCAGAATGCTCGGTATGAGTGCGGCTTACGCGGGTCTGGTCGTCTGGGATGTTGACGGCACCTTGATACCGGCTGACTTGCGTTGGCTCCGAAGGGGTGTCGCCCGCACATATGGTCTTCAGGAGGAGTCGATCGTCTTCCCGAAGGCGCGTGTGCATGGCTACACCGACGAGTCGATTGTTGTGGATACAGCTATCGCTTCGGGCGTGCAGTCGGAAGTTGCCGAAGAGGGCGTCGAGCGGTTTCACGAGGTACTGGCCCGTGTGATGTTCGAGGGGGAACAGGAACTCGCCCGTGAGCAGCCAGCGTATCCCGGTGCGTTTGATTCCATTGCCTCGCTGCACGAACACGGGTTCGTGCAGACTGTCTTGACCGGAAATCTGCGTGTAGCAGCCGAAGTCAAGCTTCGCGTATCGGGCCTGGACCGACACCTGGATCTCGGCATCGGCGCGTTCGGCGATGACGCGCGTGACCGGTTCGAGCTTCCCGCCGTCGTTGTCGAACGGTTCGCCGCTCAATACGGCACTACGCTCGATGCGAGTCGGACGGTTGTCATTGGTGATGCCCCGAACGACATTGCTTGTGCTCGTCATGCAGGTTTTCACGTTATCGCGGTCGCGCATCGAATGCCCCGTAATGAGCTCGAACAGCATTCTCCCGACGCGGCCTTGGACCGGCTGGACGCAGATATGGTGGTCTCGGCCGTAGCTTCCTTAGCAGGTAATAATTAGGAGACCTCGAGGGTTTCTATCCTCTCCCGAAGCTCCCGAACCGGCGTTTCAGTTTTCCATGGCTCGAGCCGGCTGAGCGCGCGCTGAGCACGTTCAATCCCTCGCGAATTTCCCATTGCAACAAGATTTTCGTATGCGACTCCCAGCATTCGGCACCCTTCTTCTAGTCCGCCACTCGGTACGTGGGCCCTCGCGAGGTCGACTCGAGCGGCGAGCGACATTCAACGGTTGACTCTGATTCACTTCGGTCGATTGCGTACTGCCGCAACAGCATCCGTGTAGAGTTCGGTGGTCAGCTGGTCTTCTGACACACCGAGTTCGGCCAGCACCGTCCGCAATTCGGCCAGTGCCGCGTGGAGGTTCTCCTCGGTGGCTTGAGTCTCCAGCTCGAGGAACGTGCCGTCGATCTCAGGGACCGTCACGACGGTTGCCAGCAGCTCGTGGCCGGTACTGGCGAACCGGAAGTTCTCACAGTGTTTCGTCAGCTCGATCATGGGGGTATACCCGAGGTGCGCGATGATCTCTTCCAGCGGTTCTCGCTCGCCGACTACGGTCTCGAACTCGGGCTTGGAACCTGTTGCGGCGTCGACGGCAGAATCTTTGAACGTCAGCAGATGCCGCGTCTCGCCCGCGCCGCTGATGGTTCGGAGGCGAAATTCTCGATCAGCTCGTGCAAGTTCATTGTCCTCGGTGTCGAAATAAACATCCCGATAGGACACGTTCTCGGCCTCGGCCCGTTCCTTCAGCATCGCTCGAACCGAATCCGGGTTCGTGAGCTTCGCCTTGTATTCTGCTTCGATCATGCTCGGCTCCAATTGTTTCAGACGATTCGGGTCGCGCTCGACACGGCTCGTTCCACAGTGGTTACGAACGCATGATGCAGAACACCTTGGTTATTCGGATCGAAACGGTGTGTGGGCGATGTATGGCCCTCGCGATTCGTCGGGTCGGTCGTCAGCCCCCTGCTCATTAGTTCATTCTGGCCGATCGCGTGGGGGTGGCAAATCGGGTTTCGGTCGATTTGCCACCTTCCTTGCCTTGGGGGTGTGGCGGTCTGCTCGTTGTAGGTACCGCAAAACCGGTGGCCTGGAATCGAGTGGGAGGCGCAGGCCATGAGAACGACGACCCGCCACGGCGTTCCGCTGCTAGACGTGGCACAGCGAGCGAGAATGCGGCCGGAACTGCTGGACGTGATCGAGTACCGCAAGTCCGGATGGGCTGTCTTGCCCTATTGCGCGGGTATGGCCTCGCGCGCGTTGCCAGCTGAGAGGATGTGGGAGGCCCCGCTCCAGGAGTCCCTGAAGCGGGGCCGGAACTGCTGATGATCGGTCAGCGCCGGACTATCGCAAGTACTTCGTCTCTGATCTTGGTCATGGTTTGGATGTCGGGTGCTTCGACGTTCAGTCGCAGCAGCGGTTCGGTGTTCGAGGGACGCAGGTTGAACCATGCGCCGCTGGCGAGTTGCACAGTGAGCCCGTCGAGTCGATCGGTGTGCGCGCTGTCGAAGCGCTTCTCGATCTCGGCCAGGGTTGCGGGGACGTTGGCGACTTCGGAATTGATCTCGCCGCTCGCGACGTATCGGCTGTACTCGGCCACCAGGGCGGACAGCGGTTTCTCGGTAGAACCGAGCGCCGCGAGTACGTGAAGGGCTGCGAGCATGCCGGTGTCGGCGCGCCAGAAGTCGCGGAAGTAGTAGTGGCCGGAGTGCTCGCCGCCGAATACGGCATCTTGTTCTGCCATAAGGGCTTTCATGAATGTGTGTCCGACCCTGGTGCGTGCGGGAGTGCCGCCGTGCTCGGTGACGATCTCCGGTACCGCGCGGGAGGTGATCACGTTGTAGACGATCGCCGATCCGGGGGCCTTGGCGAGTTCACGGGTGGCGATCAGCGCGACGATCGCTGACGGCGGCACTGATGCCCCGGTCTCATCGACCACGAAGCAACGGTCCGCGTCACCGTCGAACGCCAGCCCGACGTCGGCACCGACTTCACGGATCTTGTTCTGGAGGTCGACCAGGTTGGCCGAGTCCAGCGGGTTCGCTTCGTGGTTGGGGAAGGTCCCGTCGAGTTCGAAATACATGGGCACTACCTCGACCGGTAGCCCGTCGAACACGATCGGCACCATGTGCCCGCCCATGCCGTTTGCGGCGTCGACGGCTACCTTCAGCGGCCGGATTCCGGAGAGGTCGACCAATTCGCGGAGGTAGTCGGCATAAGCGTGGGCAAGATTACGATGAGCGATGGTGCCGGGGGCGCCGGTGTGGGCAGGGATTCCGTTTTCGAGCATGGCGCGGATGTCGCCCAGGCCGGTGTCCTGTCCAACCGGTGTGGCACCCGGACGGCACAGTTTGATGCCGTTGTACCGGGCCGGGTTGTGGCTGGCGGTGATCACCGCACCGGCCACGTCGAGTCGACCCGCCGCGAAGTACACCAGATCGGTGGAACCTAGGCCGCAGTCGATGACATTGTGTCCCTGGCTGGTTACCCCTTCGGCGAATGCCTGGGCGAATGGTTCGGACGAGGGCCGCATATCGTGCACGATCGCTACCGTGGTGTCGACGAGTCGCGCGAATGCTGCACCGACCTTACGCACAATGTCGGTGTCGATCTCCTCACCGACGACTCCTCGAATGTCGTACGCCTTGATCAGCTTGGACAGGTCCCGCATGTGTGGCCCCTTTGTCGGGTTGGTGGTCGGCAGGAAGGAAAACTACACCGTGCGCATCGCTGGCAGTGAACACCCAGATGCGGACCGGAAGCGTTGACAACGCCGCTCGGACGGGTTCGAGCGCATCCCATCCGACCAGCGCGAACAAGCAACCGCCATGCCCGGAGCCGGATACTTTCGCGCCGAGGGCACCGGCTGCCAGGCATCGTGACACGCACTCGTCGATCAGGAGTGTCGAGCACCGCACCCGGTCGCGTAGCAAGCAGTGACCTTCGCTGATCAGCGCACCAATCGCTGGGTAGTCAGGATTTTCGACGCGCAGCGCATCGGCCATTTGCGAGACGATGACCGATGCACGTTCGGCATAGTGTCGAATATCGCGTTCACCTGCGCGGAAGCGGTCGCGTTTGGACGCCAATACCTTTGCGGTCGAATGCCTTTGGCCCGTATCGATCAAGACGATCGGAATATTGATGGTTTCGGCAAGCTTGGCCGCCAGTGGGCGATGGCTGGGGAAGATCTCGCGGACACCGCCGTATGTGCAGGCCAGAAAGTCCATCCAGCCTGCACCGGTCTCCAACTCGATCGACTCGGCACGAAATGCCAAGCCCGCCACTGTTTCCGGGTTCGGTAAGGCGCGATCGGTCGCTAGCGACAACGCCGCTGCCGCAGCGACAGTGACTGCCGCGCTGGACGAAACCCCGGCGGCGATGGGCAGTTCCGTGCTCGACTCTATTGATGAAACCGTCAACTGATTGCTGCTCCGGCGGGCCACGACTCGGACGGAGGCTTGCAGTGGGTCCAATTCGTCGCCCGTGTATTTGTCCAGGTCTTCCACTGACGTCTCCCGGGACGACCAAATTGGCGCGGCGGCGCGTAGCTCGATCGGACCAGGTTGGCATGTAGAGCGGATTGTCACGGTGGTGCGCAGCGGAATGGCTGAGACTATCGATGGCTCGCCGGTCATCCAGTCCAGTGATTCGCCTGCCAGGCAGATTCGGCCGGGTGCCGACGCGGTGACCGAGGAACGGTGGCCGGGATGAAGCATCACAGTCTCGTCTCCGGAAGCGGCTGGGTACAGGTACGGCAGGCTGGTGATAGCGACCAGTCTGCAGCAGCGTGAGCATGCCGGTACGCGATCATCTGCGCCGAGTTCCACAACTCCAAGAACGTCGACCGATTCAGATCACCGATCACATAGCGGGCGTGATCTGAGGTGTCTGGATATACGCAGCAGCACATTTTCATCCAGCCGTGATAGTCGATCGTGGCGCTGGTGGCGGTCATCAAGCACGGCGCGGTACGGGGTGCGGCAAGCGGCAACATCGTGACCGAACCGCCTCGGTTGTTGTAGCTCTCGAGGATCTGGGGCGAGATTATTTCGACCTTCGAAGCCCCCGATTCGGCAACTGCCGCCAAACCTTGCCGGACCGGCTGAAAAGCCCAATCGAGCCGGTCGTATAGTCCGGCTTGGCGCAACCATTTCTCGATCGCGGCGAATGACGGTGGTGTGTCTGCTCGATGGGGATAGCGGGTGATCCTGATGTATTCGACGCCGCTGTCAACCAACCGCTCGAACAGCTCCCGACGCAGCACGTCACCATTGGTGTAGATCGCCGGTTTGGACTGTGGCACAGCTGATTTCGCGTAGTCGATCTCTTGGGTGAGACGTTCGTTCAGCAGAGGTTCGTTGTAGTTGTGAAACGCCAGCCAACCTGAGTAATCCAGGGTGCCGAGTTCGTCGATGATGCCGCTGTACAGACTCCACGGCATCAGGTCCTGACCCTGACGCGCTGCGTTCTCGCCGTTCGGGCACCACCCGCATGTCCTGTTGCACTTGCGCGATGTTTCAACCTCGACGTATCGCGGGAGCGGTGCACGCCCATGGGGTGACGCAGCCAGCGCTGACGGTGGGGTCCCGGCGTCGATATACGTCATTGCCGACTCCTTGTGCGAGTGAAATATGTTGCAGGGCAATGAGTCCCTAGATTCAAGGGTGGGACGAAGGGCATACTTGGGGAAGTCGATTAGCGTTGCCGAAGCGTTGCCTATCGGGTGGACGGTAGAGATAGTGTCGGTGTCATGCTGGTGACGGGCGAAATGCTCAGGTCCGCCCGCGAGGAGGCGGGGGTCTCCTTGCGGGAAATGAGTCGGCGTATTCCGGCCGACAAGGGGTATCTGAGTCGAGTCGAGACGAGCACGAAACCCGCACCCGACTGGATAGTTGGCATGTACGAGGATCATCTAGGTATGGACATACCCCGCAGAACCCTGCTGGCTGGCCTGGCGGCTGGCGTTGTTGTCCCCGGCCTGGTGACAGACGCTGTGCGGAGGATGTTCGAAGAAGAGACCATCCTGTGCAGCGTGGATGCATGGGTCGAGCGGATGGAGCAACACGCCGCCGACTGTATGACCGTCGGTGCAGGCGAAATCCAACAGCGCATTTCTGCCGACCTGATCGCTATCCGGCCGTACCTGGCCACCGACCCGCGCCTGTGGGCCGTCGCGTCCCGGCTTATGGTGATGCACGGTGCACCGCTGAATGATGTCGCCGACGGCACGGCCACAGCCCGCTGGTACCAAGCGGCTGTCAACGCCGCTGACCGATCCGAAGACATCTCTACCCGGGTGTGGGTGCGGGGCCGGTCAGCCCTGAGCATGGCGCACCCCACCGCCGCCCTGACTGATTGTCATCGGCATGCCGCCGACGCCACCCAGATCTCCGACACACCGAGTGTGGGCAGGCTCATGGCGTTGATCTCGCGTGCTAACGCCCATGCCCTCGACAGCAACAGTCCCGCCGCCAGGCAAGCTCTCGACGAGGCTCGGCGGGTGTTCGACTCGGTGGGTAGTACCGATGCGGTCTCGGATTACACGATGCCCGAATGGCGCATGAATGTGGACACGTCACTGGTGCTCGCTCGCTTGGGAGACCACGATGCCGACGCGGTGCAACGGGAGGCCATTCGCGTGATGCCCGCTCGATTTGCGCGGTTCACGACCCATTTGGAGATGCATCGAGGGTTAGCACTGGCTCGATCCGGAGATCGCGCAGAAGGCATCTCGCACGCGCGAAAAGCATTGGCGCAGTTGCCCGTCGACGGGCACAGCGTCGCTCTCCGCCGTCTTTACAACGAGGTCTCCACGGTCAGTAGCAGTCCGGCACTGCGGTAGGCAACGCTTCGGCAACGGCGAACTCATTCCTTCGCGACTCATCCAGCCATAGCGTCGATGTCATGCACCAACGCGCGGGGTTGGCCCACCGCATTCTTTGCGGTTCAACGGTTCCCCGTCGGCTGGTGCCCTCAGAGAAAGATCTCCGAGAGGACACGCGAGATGATGACTCGGCCTATGGATTGTTCCCACGAGACGACCCCTACTCAACAACAGCAGGACAAACCGAAAGCCGTTGGGTTCGTGCGCGCTGACGTTTCAGGACTGCATTCACCCCGGCACGCGGTCGCGGTCGAGAGGCACGCCCGATCGTTGGGCTTGCGCTACCTCTACACGGCGCGGCCCCCACAAGGCACTACCGACCCGATCGGCTACGCACTGGGTATCGCGGCGGGGCTGGGCGTAGCGGCGATCGTGGTGTACGACCTGGCCCAGGTCGATAACCAACCGGCACGGGTCTGTGCGGACTTCGATCTGGAAACCGTGTGCCCGCCACAAACCTGGGCGCGGGTCATGTACCCGGCACCGATCGAAACGGGGGCGGCGTGATGAAAAGCACCGTGATCGTGACGCCCTCGCAGGTCTGCGACAACGCCGATGTCGAACTGGCGCACAAGCAGATGCAACGTCATCTCGCCTGCCGGGTCGCCTGCTGCCTATGGAAGGCGGCAGCGTACCGCACGTTGGTGGACGCGGGCCGACTCGCGCCGCAGACTTCGAGCCCACGCGAGCGCGCTGCCGCACGGGGGCTCGCGTTCCCGCCACTGGTCAGTGAGCCGAGCACGCACAGCGGGCCGACGGCGCAGACGATTCGCGAAGTGTTGAGCAAGCTTTCGGAGTTGGCATCACCTACCCAGACGCGAACACTTCCGGCGGCGAAGGCAATCAATAACTTTCGAGGGGCTGATATGAGCGAGCGCTGCACGGAAGCGAACGGCTGGGTCGCACACTGGCTACTCGATCACCATCGTGTTCGAATAATGCTGGTGGGTAACGAATCCGAGACGCAACGTTTGTTTTCGGCTGCCGTGCTCGCGACTGCCCCTGACTTGGCGGAGATGCGTGAGCGGTTCCCGAAACTGTCAGAGTTGTGGGATGCGATCCGTCGAGAGTATTGGGCGGAATTCTTTACAGCTCGAGAGAATTCACGCGGAAAGATCTAACGGAAGGGCGGGATGGATCGAGTATCGGATCCTGTCGGTAAAGCGGAATTGTCACGCGGGCTGATATGAAGTGTCCGCAGGTTTGACGGTACCGTTGGTGCCGTGACCTGCGGCCACTCATTCGCAAGCACATGGTTGACTCACCGGGTACGCCCAGAACTTGCCGTCTACCTGACGTAGGGGCTGGATGTGACGCACGCGGCGCCCGACTCGTATGGCAGGAGTACGCGGAGAGGCGGTTAGGCTGTCCTGGTGGCAATAACCGTTCTGATCGCCGACGACCAGGCCATGGTGCGCCAGGGATTCGGCGCCCTGCTCGCCGCCCAATCCGATATCAGCGTGGTCGGCGATGCGCCCGACGGGAAGGTCGCCGTCGCCGAGGCCAAGCGGCTGCGTCCGGATGTGGTGCTGATGGATGTGCGCATGCCGGAGATGAACGGACTCGACGCCGCGCGCGCGATTCTGGCCGCCGGATTCGACCCGCCGGTGCGGGTGCTCATGCTGACCACCTTCGATATCGACGATTACGTCTACGAGGCGTTGAGCATCGGCGCCAGCGGATTCCTGCTCAAGGACGCACCTGCCGAGGAATTGGTACGGGCCGTGCGCGTCGTCGCCGACGGTCAGGCGCTGCTCGCCCCGACGGTCACCCGGCGGCTCATCGCCGATGTCACCCGCCGCCGCACCGCGGCCCGCGCCAAACCCACGCCCGCGCTGGCGGCGCTGACCCCGCGCGAACGCGAGGTGCTGGAGCTGATCGCCAAGGGGATGTCCAATACCGAGATCGCCGAATCCCTCTATGTCGCCGAGCAGACCGTGAAAACCCATGTCTCCAAGGTGTTCTCGAAGCTGAATCTGCGCGACCGGGCCCAAGCCGTTGTGCTCGCCTACGAATCCGGTCTGGTCACGCCGGGCTAGCGCGGCTTCTGGCACTTACCGCCATTGAGATCGTCGAGGTGTCGCGAGAGCAGCCGGGCCAGCCGGTCGAGCAGGGCGGTCGCATCCTCGAAGGTGCCCGTATCCGCCTGTGCGGCAAGGGCGACCGCGACCAGGCCGGATCGGGTCGGCACCAAGCCGAACTGGCGGACGGTGTAGACGCCGGTTTCGTCGTCGGGGCCCCAGCCGCCCTTGAATTCGGTGCCATCGATCGTGCCGAGGCCCCATCGCTGTTCCGGCGTGATCTGCTCCATCAGGCTGACCACGGTGTCGGTCTCGGGCAGGCAGGGCAACTGGGAGGCGAAGCGGGCCTGATTGGCCAGTGTCCATTCGGTGGCGCCGAATGCGGTGTAGTCCAGGCTGGTCTTCGGACCGGACACATTGGTCAGCGCGTCGCCGGCCTCGTCCAAGACCTCCTGGACGGCCTGGGCGGCCTCTTCACCGTCGCCGAGGGACTGCCACAGCGCCTCGGCCGCATCGTTATCCGAGACGGTGATCGCCTCGTGCGCGTATTCGGCGGCGCCGGTCGGATCGTGCCGCAGCGCCGCGATGGCCAGCGGGACCTTGATGGTGGACCAGGCGATGCCGGAGGTCCAGTCGCCGAAGATGGTCATCCGGCCGCCGCCGACCGGCATGATCGCCATCCCGACCTGGCCCTGCAGATTCGGCTGCAACTGGGTGAAATCGGCGGCCAGCGAATCGGGCCGCGAAATCGACCAGCCCGGATGCCAGGATCCGGGCCGTTCGACGGGTAACGTCGGTTCGTTGGGGGCGCTGTGGGTGCCGGGCAACAGCGAACAGGAGGTAAGAGTGAGCAATGCGGTGAGTGCCGCACCGCGCAGCATCACCCGGTAGTTCGCCATCGTTTTCGTAGACCTCACCGCCGTGTCCTCCCCACCACCACAACATGACACCCGTTGTTCCATCGGCGGTGCAAAAACATCCTCGTCACACCCGTCCGGTCGGTGACCGGACGTCGGGCCGTCAGCGTCGGTCCATCGGGACAACTGACGCGGCGCTGCGGCCCTGTTGATAGTTTCGCCGATTTTCGCGGAGAATTCGAAACGGCGTGGCCAACGGGCTACCCGGTAGGCTCACAACTCTGTTTACGTGCTCGGACGACCGATGTCCGGGGGCCGCAGTCACCTGAAGGGGGTCGCGTTGCTGAACAGCGGTGAGGTGTTCGCCGGGTTCACCGTGGAGCGGCTGCTCGGACAGGGTGGTATGGGCTCGGTGTACCTGGCCCGACACCCCCGCCTCGGTAAGCAGACGGCGCTGAAACTGCTGAATCGGGAGCTGTTCGCCGACGCCGAGGTGCGCGCGCGGTTCGAGCGGGAGGCCGATCTGGCGGCGCATCTGGACCATCCGAATATCGTCGCCGTCTACGACCGCGGCTCCGAGGACAACCAGCTCTGGATCTCCATGCAGTACATCGACGGCGTCGACGCGGCGACCGTCGACCCGATGACGCTGCCGCCGGAGCGGGCGGTGCAGATCATCGAGGGCGTCGCGGCCGCACTGGATTACGCGCACGGCATGGGAGTACTGCATCGGGATGTCAAGCCCGCCAACTTCCTGCTGGCCCGTTCCAGCGGTGGGCAGGGCGAGCGGGTCTTCCTCACCGATTTCGGCATCGCCCGGCTGCGCGAGGATTCCACGCACCTGACCCAGACCGGGATGTTCAGCGCGACTCTGTCCTACGCCTCGCCGGAGCAGATGACCGGCGCCAAGCTGGACAACCGCACCGACCAGTACTCCCTGGCGTGCGCGCTGTACTGGTTGTTCACCGGCATGGCCCCGTTCGACGCACCCGATCCCAACGACATCATTCGCGGGCACCTGCAGCATCTGGCTGCGCCGCTGGCCACCCGGCGGCAAGGTTTGAATCCGGCGCTGGACGGGGTGCTGGCCAAGGCGATGTCCAAGCGGCCTGAGCACCGGTACGCGACCTGTGTCGAATTCGCCGCCGCGGCGCGCAAGGCATTGACCGCGCCGCCGGTCGCCACCGTTCCGGTGCATCCCGGCTATCCCGTCCTCGGGTACCCGGCGAGCCTGCCGAATCCCGTCGGATCCGCTCCGCCCGCACCGGCATTCGGTGCGCCCGCGGACCAGGGTGCGTTCGTACAGTCCACGCAGGCCGTCGGGCCCGCCGGATATGGCGCGCCACCGCAGGTCGCGGGCTATCCGGTGCCGCCACAGTCCGGGGCGGTGCCGGCCGGGGCTTATTCGGCGCAACAGGCGGCGCCGCCACTGCCGGGTGCCGGGGCGGTGCCGCAGGCGGGGGCTTATTCGGCGCAACAGGCGGCGCCGCCACTGCCGGGTGCCGGGGCGGTGCCGCAGGCCGGGGCTTATCCTGCGCCACCGCAGGCGGCAGCGCAGCCCGGGGCTTTTTCGGCGGCACCGGCGCTTCAGGCGTCGCCGCAGGCTGGAGCACCGGCGGCACAAGGGGTTCCGCTGCAAGGTGCGCCCGCGCAGGGCCAGCCGTCGCAAGTGCCGCCCCTGCAGTCCGCACCCGCGCAGGGCCAGCCCGCTCAGGCGACGCCGATTCCTGGCTCGCAAGGTGCACCGACTCAGGGCCCGCCACCTGCCGCGGGTCCGCCGATGCCGCCGGGTGCCGTGCCACCGCCTGCGGCGCCATTCGGGCCGAACGGCCCTGGCCCCCATCCGATGCCGGAGCACAGCCGCAGTACGGCGGTGCTGCTCGGCTGGATGGCCTGCGTGATCGTGGTCGCGGTGATCGCTGTCATCGGCACCTTTGTTGCCGTCGGCTGGCGGTCCGACGAGCCGAACAATGCCGCGGTGCCGCCACCCGCCGCCACCGCTACGGCCGCCGCGCCCGATGCCATGGCGAAGAGCCGCAAGCTGTTCCCGAACCTGGTGCCGCCGGGCAAGGACAGCCACGGTGCGGCCTATCAAGACGCCCGCTGTTTCGCCGCGAAGCCCGGCGATCAATTGCGGCTCCAGGACGAACCTTTGAAATCCAGTTCATGGGTCGACGCGTGGGAATGCCATCGCGAGACGCAGTCCACCACCCAGATGAGCTATTCGATCCTCGAATACGCCTCCGCCGCCGAGGCACGCGCCGTGGTCCAGGCCCTACCCGCCAATGTCGCGACCGCGGAGAAGAAGGACGGAGTCCCGGTCAACACCCACCGATGGACAGTCGAGGATCCGCCGGGCCCACTACAGCCCTTCTACCACACCGCAAAACTGGTGGTGAGCTTCGAATCCGACCCCGCCCGCTCGAATTTCCTTGTCTACGTGAGCAATTACGGCACCTCTGGCGCCGCCCAGACCGTCCCCCCGACCATCTCGGCCCAAGACGCCCTCACCGCCTGGTGGGCTACAGCTCCGCTGTAATCGCTTGTCGGACAACCGAATCGGGCTCCCCGGTACGCGTTACCTCGGTCGCGGCCAATGCTCTGCCCTGGTCGACCAAGGAAGCGCTCATCGCGCGACACAGCGCAACGGTAATCGCCTGTCGGACAGCTGAATAGGCTGTCTGCACGCCATTGGGCACACCGGCAGCCCCGATCGAACTCAGTCGACCGCCAATGCCTCCACGATCGGCATTCGGCCGGCGCGCAGTGCGGGGGGAATCGACCCGAGCAGCGCCAAGGCCAGTGCAGCGGTGCCGTAGACCAGCAGGATCGGGCTCGGCTGGTACACGATGTCGATGGTCAGAGCGTGGCCGATAGCGACGGTCGCCAGATACTGGATTGCCGCACCGGCCACGAGACCTATTGCCGCGCCGATGAATCCGATGCCGACGGCTTCGGCGAGGACCGAGCGCAGCAGAAATTTGCGGCTGGTTCCCATGGCTCGCAGCACGCCCAGTTCACGACGGCGTTCCAGCACCGAGAGCATCAGGGTGTTCAGCAGTGCCACGGTGGCCACCAACACCACGATCCACAGGATGGCGTAACTGAGCGCCGTACCCTGCCGCAGGCTGGAGGAGATGGCGACGACCGCCTGCGCGCCGGTGTCGACATGGATATCCGCCGGCACCACCCGCCGCACGGCGGCCCGCACCGCCGACTTGTCCACGCCCGGTTGGAAATGCACCGCGAGCACGGTTTCACCCGGTCGCTGATACCACGCGCGCATCTGGTCGAGATTCATCACCACCACACCCGCGATGGCCGAGATGTACGGAATCACATCCAGCACCCGCACGGTGTGATTGCCGGTCGGGGTCGGCAGGGTCAATTCGGCCCCGGTGCCGACGTCGAGTGATCGTGCGACATCTCGCGAGATCGCCACACCTTGTCCGGCGGCCAAGTGGGCCATGACTTCTCGACGCACCGAACCGGTCTCGGATTCGTTCGCCTCGCTCGGATAGCCCTGCAGCATCACCCGCCCGGTGCCCAGGGTGGCGAAGGCCATCTGCGCGGGGCCGACCTCCTCGACGCCGGGCACCTCGGCGATCTTCTCGCGTAATCTGCTGGGCAGCAATGGCCCCGTCGGGAACTGCTCCATCGAGCTGGTGCTGACGAACAGATCGGTATCGCCGAACCCAGCGAACGAAGCGGTGGCCGAATCGACCATATTGCGCGAGCCCCCGCCCATCGCGACGGTGGCGGATATGCCGATCATCACCGTCATCGCGGTGGCCCACACTCGCCGCGGCGCGCGTTCGAGGGTGGTGGCCCCGAGCGTGCCCGGCGCGCCGAAGCATCCGGCGATCACCGCGGCAGCACGCACGATCGGCCCGGTGGCGGCGAAGCACAGTGCCACCGCCCCGGCGAACGACATCGAGATCGCCGCCAGCGATACACGGCCGAGATCGGCCTCCGCAATGACGATCGCGCCGACGATCAGGCCGAGCCCGAGCACGATCGAGGTCCAGCGCAGTGCCGCGCTCGTCGTATCGGCGCGCGCCACCTCCACCGGTGCCAGTGCCTCGATCGGTTCGACCTTGTACACCTGGCGTGCCGCGATGGCGGCCGCCAGCACGCTGGCCAACACACAGGCGCCGATCGCCACCGGAATTGCATACCCGGGCACCATATATTCGGTGCGCGCCTCCACCGACTGCATGATGGCGGTGGGAAGTCTGTTGATCGCGACGCCGCCCATGGCGGCACCGACCACCGAGCCACCCACACCGCCGAGCACGCCGAGCAGCGCCGCCTCGACGAGCAGATCACGCACCATCGGCCCGCGCTTGCCGCCGATGGCCCGCAGCATCGATAACACCGGCCTGCGCTGGGCGACGGCCATACTCATGGCGTTGTAGATCAGGAACGCCGAAACGATAAGTGCCGCAGCCGAGGCCATGAGCGTCGAGTACCGCACGATCTGGATGGCGCCACCGGCCTGTGCCGTGCGCAGCCCGGGATCGGCGACCACGGCGCGGCCATCGACCACCTTGGTCAGTGTGGCACGCAATTGGTCGACATCGGTGCCATCGGCCGCGATGATCTGAATCGAGTCCAGCCGCCCGATGCGGTCGGTGAGTTTCTGCGCCAGGCCGAGCGGGGCGGCGATGATATGGCCGCCGTTGAGTTGCTCGGAGGTCTTCTTGTCGAGAACCGCTGCGACGGTGACGGTTCCGGAGCCGAGCGGGAACTGTTCGCCCTCGGCGCGCCCCATGCCGGATCCGACCAGGACACCGTTCGGCACGGTGAGCAGCTTGCCGGCCTGCGCGGCCATCGGCCCGCCCAATTCACTGCCGAGTGCGGCGATGCTGGCGTCGGCGCCGATCAGCAGCGCCTTATCCGCGCCGGACCCGACCTGCGCGCGCAACATCGGCACCGTCTTGTCGACACCGGGTGTGGTCGCGATCCGTTGCAGTTCCTGCTGATCGAAGCCCGCGTCGGTGATCCCGGTGACCTCGAGTGCGGCCTTGCCGCCGAGGCTGCGGGTCAGCCGGTCCACCGATCCGGTGACCGAGCCGGAGATGCTGAACACCGCGACGAGCAGCGATGCCGAGATGGCCATCACCGTCAGCGACATGAAGGTGCGGCCACGATGGGCGAGCAGTTCTCCGATATTGAACAGTCGCAGCCGATCCCACACCGCGGCGATCATGCACGCACCGCCCGCTCGGCGATATCGACCTTGTCATTGGCGCCGATCTGTCCGTCGCGCAACGTGATCACCCGGTCGCAGTATTCGATGGCGCCCATATCGTGGGTCACCATCACCACCGAATTGCCGTTGCCCGCAATATCGCCGAGCAGTTTCAGGATGGCCGCGCCGGTCTTGGAATCCAGATTGCCGGTCGGTTCGTCGGCCAGGATCAGCGGCGGATCCATGATCAGCGCCCGCGCCACCGCGACCCGCTGCATCTGCCCACCGGACAACTCGGCGGGACGATGCGCGGCGCGTTCACTGAGCCCGACCAGGTCGAGCAGTTCCAGCGCGCGCGGCTTGGCCTTGCGCAATCCGGTGCCGTCCAGCAGCTTCGGAATCGCGACGTTCTCCCAGGCGGTGAGGGTGGGCAGCAGGTTGAAGAACTGGAAGATGAAACCGACACGGTGGCGCCGGAATTCGGACTGCCGCTCATCGTCGAGGCCGCCGATCTCCTCGCCCTGGAACCGGATCGACCCGGCGTCGGGAGTATCGAGTGCGCCGAGCAGGTGCAGCAGTGTGCTCTTGCCCGAGCCGGACGGTCCGATGATCGAGGTGAATTCACCGGATTCGATGCGCAGGCTGATGCTGTCGAGCGCGCGCACGGTTTGTTCGCCGACGCGGTACTCCTTGGTGATATCCGTCAGTTCCAGCATGGCCAAGTCCGGCATCGCGGTCCCCACCCTCTTTCGTCACGTGTTCGAACTCGCTCGATTGTTGCGCAGCGCGTGCCGCGCGGCGCGTTATCGGGCCATCGCCTCGGACGCCCGGTCCTGGCGTCGGTATTGCGCGTCGAGAACGGCACGCAGCACCGGTTGCTCGGCAGCGAGTTCGAGATAGGCCTCGACCGCGGATTGGCCCTGCAGCAGCGCTTGATCCAATTTCGCGTCGAGATGGATATTCCACCGATAGCGCAGTGCGAGCAAGAGGCCTTCCGGTCCGCCGAACAGCCGGTCCAGTTCCGGGATGTCCACGAACAGGTCGGGGCTGGCCGGATCGACGGCCGCGCGAGTGAGCACGGTGCGCACGATCTCGGTCCGGCGGTGCTGGTCCTCCCAGCCATTGCGACTGCTTTGTCGCTCGAGTTGATCGCCGTAGCGACTGCTTGCAGGTCGCTCGAAATGATCGCCGTAGCGACTGCTTGCAGGTCGCTCGAAATGATCGGACATGGCGTTCGGCCTTCCGTGAGTGGTGAATCCCACGCTACGGACGGAAAAATAAGGTGTCTTCGTGCCAGGGACGCGAATCGATCTCCTACCGCGGTAGGAGTCCCGACCCGTTCCCGGCACGATGCAGCTGGCCCGATCTGGCGGTTAGCCTTACAGGATGGATGTGATCCACGCCATCGGCTCGTCGGCGGGCGCCCAACCGGCGATACCGTTCCGGGAGAGTGGGCGCATCCGGGATCGGTTCGCGGCCTTTCTGCACAATCCCATCGCGGTCATCCGCCGCAACCTCGAAGAGCTGCCGTTCGACTACCCGCCCTCGGTAATGATCAGCGCCGACGCGGCCCTGCTCTTCGTCAGCGTCGGCGCGACCATCCAGCGGCACCACTACTTTCCGACGGTGCTGCCGATCCTGGCGGTGATTCTGGTCTTCGTTTCGGTGCCGCTGTTCTGCTTTTTCGGTGTGACCCCGAGCCCGATCCTGCTCGCATTCTCCGGACTGGCCGCGACGGCGATCCTGCTCACCCAACCGGTATCGGCCGATTTCTCCCCGTTCATCCTGGTGGTGATGGTCGGCGAGGTCGCGGCCATCGTGCGCAAACGCTTCAGTGCGCTCTTCGCGGTGGTCGCGGCACTGCAGTTGGCGGCCTTCGACGCGGCCGGGCATCTGATGTGGAGTGTGACCGGTGAGCGTTTGCAGGGGATCCAGATGTACACAATCGGGATCGCACTCGGCTGGCTGGTCGGTGTGATGTTGCAGTACCAGCGCAAATTCCTCTATCAGGAACGCCAGAGCCAACAGATCCGGGCCGCCCGCGCCGCCGACGAGGAGCGCCGCCGGATCGCCCGCGAGGTGCACGATGTCATCGCGCACTCGCTGAGCATCACCCTGCTGCATCTGACCGCGGCCCGGCACACACTGCAGACCGATCGTGATGTGGACGAAGCGGTAGACGCGCTGGTCGACGCCGAACGACTCGGCAGACAGGCCATGGCCGACATTCGCCGCACCATCGGCCTGCTGGACGCGCGGCCATCGAAACTGCTGCCCGAGCCCGGCATCCGCGATTTCGATGACCTGGTCGGTGATTTCGCAGGGGCGGGACTCGATGTCCGTTACTCCCGCGTCGAGGATCTGACCGCGGTATCGGCCGCCGTCGGGCTCGCGCTCTACCGGATCGGCCAGGAATCCCTGGCCAATGTGATCAAACATGCGCCCGGTGCGACCGCGACCGTGTTCCTGGAGGTGGACTCGACGGTGGCCCGGCTCATCGTGACGAACACGCTGCCCAAGGGGTTGCCACCGGATCTGGGCGGCGGGATGGGGTTGTCCGGTATGCGGCAGCGCGCCGAACTGCTCGGCGGCCGGATCGAGGCCGGACCGTATGACGACGGCTGGATGGTGCGGGCCGAATTCCCGCTGAGCGGTGCCCGGAGCTGGGCGACGTCGTCGTGCCCGGTGCCCGACATGATCCACGGAGCGGCGAGTGCGATGCGTGACAAGGCCGAGGCCATTCGGCGCGACGGTGTGCTGGGGGAGGGTGCGTGACCTCGGTGTCTGCGGCCGGTGGCGACGATGCCGTCACCGTTCTGGTGGTCGATGATCAGGAGCTGGTGCGCGGTGGACTGCGCCGGATCCTGCGGCGGCGCGATGGCTTCGTCGTCAACGAATGTGCCGATGGCGACGAGGTGCCCGCCGCCATCGCGGCCAGCCGCCCCGACGTGGTGCTGATGGACCTGCGCATGAAGCGCGTCGGCGGTATCGACGCGACCCGCGCGCTGCGTGCGCGCGACGGCGCGCCACCGGTGCTCGTGCTCACCACCTTCGATGACGACCAGCTGCTTTCCGGTGCGCTGCGCGCCGGGGCGGCCGGGTTCATCCTCAAGGATTCGCCCGCCGAGGATCTGATCCGCGCGGTGCGCACGGTCGCCGTCGGCGGCGCCTGGCTGGATCCCTCGGTCACCGGCCGGGTGCTCTCGGCATACCGGACGGTGCGTCCCGTCGCAATCCGCGACGACAGCAGACTCGCCGAACTCACCGCGCGCGAGTACGAGGTGCTCGAACTGATCGGCCGCGGTCGCGTCAATGCGGAGATCGCCCGTGAACTCGGTATCTCCGAAGTGACCGTGAAGAGCCATGTCGGACACATATTCGGCAAACTGGAGCTGCGCGATCGGGCCGCCGCTATCGTGTTTGCGTTTGACCACGGGGTGGTCGCACCAGGACAATCCACAGGTTGACGGGCAGCCCCGATCGCGCACGACCGCCGATGGTGGTGGGCGATCTCGCCCGGGATGTGGAGGATTGACGGGGTGGATGGACCTGGATGGAGAGTCGGCAGTCGGTTCGGGCCGTATGAGCTGAGATCGCTGCTCGGCAAGGGGGGTATGGGCGAGGTCTACGAGGCGTACGACACGGTGAAAGACCGCGTGGTCGCGGTCAAACTGCTGTCCGAGGAGCTCGCCAGAGATCCCGTCTACCAGGTGCGTTTCCGTCGCGAATCACAGGCCGCCGCCCGGCTGGCCGAACCGCACATCATCCCGATCCATGACTGGGGCGTGATCGACGGTGTGCTGTTCATCGATATGCGCCTGGTGCCCGGCGTCGACCTGCGCGGCATCCTGCGCGGTCAGGGGGCAATGAGCGCCGAGCGCGCAATCGGCATTATCGAGCAGATCGCCGCTGCCCTGGATGCCGCGCATGCCGATGGTCTGGTGCACCGTGACGTGAAACCGGCCAATATTCTGGTGACCGACGCGGATTTCGCGTACCTGGTCGATTTCGGCATCGCCCACACCGACGGCGACAGTGCCGTGACCCAGGCGGGCACCGCGATCGGCTCCTATGCCTATATGGCGCCGGAGCGCTTCGATTCTGCCCCGGTGACCGGTCGCGCCGATATCTACTCCCTCGCCTGTGTGCTGCACGAATGCCTCACCGGGGCAACACCGTTCCCGGCCGGGAGCATGAGTGTGCTGATCCGGTCGCATCTTTCCGATCCGCCGCCGCGGCCGAGTGTGCAGCGACCGGGCATTCCCGCCGCGATGGACGAGGTGATCGCCCGCGGTATGGCCAAGCGGCCCGCCGATCGCTTCCTGACCGCGACCGATCTGGCCCGCGCGGCCAGGGCGGCGCTGGCCACCGCGCCCGCCGCCAACACCCCGACGCTGATCGTGCGTCCGCCCGATCCGTCCCGTGGTCCGTCGGATCAGGCTGTGGTGCACCGCAATTCGGTGCCCGCCGACGCGACCGGGGAGTTGTCGATCACCGCGGTCATCCATCCGACCGGGCCGACGGTGGTCTCGCCCGCCGATCTGCAGTTCACACCATTGCCGCCGCAGCAGCCGTCGCGGCCACCGCACGGCGCGCCCGGAACCGCGCGGCCGGCGCGGCCGTTTCCGGACGCGCACCTGTACACGGAGTCGCCACAGCCTCAGGAGTATCCGGAGACGCTGTATCCGCAGTCGCCGGACTACCCGGGCGGCTCGCAGGTCCCGCCGACCGAGCAGTATCCGGACCAATCGCGATATGCGCAGAGGTCGCAGGCCGAACAGACGATGCGGTATCCGGATTCGCACTACCCCGAGGCCAGATACCCGGAACAGCGGTACCCGGAACAGTTCGGCGCGCAACAGTATTCGCCCGCTCCGGAGACTCGCCGCATCCCGCAACCCTTCTCGGGCGCACCGCCGTTCGAACCGCCGCCCGGGCCCGCCCACGCGGCTGCACCCAACCACGCGTCGCAATACCAGGCCGCATCGGAATACCCGCCGCACAGCGGCTATGCCGAGCCCGAGTACGAGGACGACTACGGCCAGGACACCTACCACCGGCGCGACCGCTCGATCGTGCTGCCCATCATGGTCGCCGTCTTCGTCATCGTCGTACTCACCGTCGGCGGTGCCATCGGCTGGCAGCTGATGGGTTCGGGCGACTCCGGGAATTCCAAGGACGCCCAGGCAGGTGCACAGGTGACGACCACGGCCGCCCGTGCCACCGCCGGTTCGACGACACCGCCGACAACCTCGACCAGCAAGGCCGCCCCCACCTCGGTCACCCTGCCCGCTGGCGCAACGCGCTGCCCGACCGGACAACCGGTGTCCGGCACCTTCACCCAATCGGCCACCGGATCCTCGGTCACCAGTTGCGGTTTCGCCGAAGCAGTCCGCCAGGCCTACGCCGACTCGGCCGCCGCGAATGTCTCGCGTTCATCGCGCTCGGTCGTCGCGACCAGCCCGGTCACCGGCCGCACCTACACCATGAACTGCGTCGCCGACGGCCCATTGGTCACCTGCACCGGCGGTGAGAATGCGGTGGTCTACGTCTACTGACACAGCACACCATACGAAGCGTATTGTCCAGGATCCATCTCAGAACCTTCGCCGAAGACCTGTCGCCGAGCCGGCCCCCGTACGTCGATTGTTGTTGTGGTGCAATGAAGTCGACCGATCGGAGCCTCCGCGATCGATACGGGCAGGGTCCGAGACGTCCTGGGCAGCCATCCTGACGTCAGTTGCCGAATGCTATCGACGATGAGCGGCTTTCAAGAAGGCTGGGATTCATCGGTCAGCACAGCCCGGCGGCCTGTTTTGCGGTTTTCTCCAGCTTGGCTCGATGTTGCTGCCACCAGGTCGGGTCGCTGGTAGGCATGTTGTCATTGCCGTCGACCAGGCCTGCGACGCCGTCGATCAGTTCGCGGATGATGTCGGCATGTCCGGCATGCCGGTGGGTTTCGGCGGCCACATGCACCAGGATTTGGTGCAGAGTGACGGTCCGGTGGTCCTCGGACCACCACGGGACGGAGCCTTCCGCGGTGAGGTCGAGACTGTCGATCGTGGCGTCGGCATGCGCCCAGGCCCGACGGAAGAACCCGATGATGTCCTCGCGTGACTGTTCGACGGTGGCCCACATGTCGGCCGTGGGATCGGCCTCGAAGTCGTGTTCGGTGAGGGGTTCGTCGTATGGGCGGGCAAAGGTGTCACCGAAGTAGCCGAACTCGACGGTGCCGAGGTGTTTGACCAAGCCGAGCAGGTTTGTGCCGGTTGGGGTCATCGGGCGACGCACGTCGTACTCGGACAGGCCGTCGAGCTTCCACAGCATGGCTTCGCGGGCATAGCGCAGGTAACGGTGCAGATCCGCTTTGGGGCCGGAGGCAGTCATGTCGAGCACTCTGCCAGGACATTCTCCCGGCCCCGACTGATTTTCCTTCTCGGCCAACAGCATCCACTCGAGAGACGCGATCTGCTCGGTCAGCTCTGTTCAACGGAGACGATTGATCACACGCACGTCGACATGAGCGAGCGTTCTGCGAGATTGCCTGCTGCTCAATGGTTGTGGCTCGACCAATAGGACGTTCTGTGCCGCAGCGGTCTGGGGCCGGGTGATCGTCGGCGGGTCAGCTGGCGCGTTGAT
>NZ_JBEXLC010000030.1:0-68916 GCF_040609795.1 Nocardia sp. NPDC004604 | reverse complement strand
AAAAACTTAAAAAAATAATTAGGTAAAAAAATTAATTATTACGTATAAATAATGTTTCAAAAAATTATAAAGGGTATATAAGTATAAGTGGTGGACGCGGGTGACCTCGTCGGCGAACGAAGACAAGGTGTCGACCATCGTATTGATGGTGGACTTCAGCTCCAGGATTTCGCCGCGTGCATCCACGGTGATCTTCTGCGACAGGTCGCCCTTGGCCACCGCGGTCGTCACCTCTGCGATCGACCGAACCTGTGCGGTGAGATTGCCCGCCATGACGTTCACCGATTCGGTGAGGTCCCGCCATGTTCCCGAGACGCCGGGCACCTGCGCCTGGCCGCCCAACCGTCCTTCGTTGCCCACCTCGCGGGCGACACGGGTCACCTCGTCGGCAAACGCCGAGAGCTGATCCACCATCGTATTGATGGTGTTCTTCAGCTCCAGCAGCTCTCCTTTGACATCCACGGTGATCTTCTGCGACAGGTCGCCCTGCGCCACCGCTGTGGCTACGCCGGCGATGTCGCGGACTTGGGCGGTGAGGTTGTCCGCCATGGCATTCACCGAGTCGGTCAGATCCTTCCAAGTGCCCGAGACCCCAGGCACCGACGCCTGGCCACCGAGCTTGCCCTCGGTGCCGACCTCCCGGGCGACGCGGGTGACCTCGGTGGTGAACAGCGAGAGCTGGTCGACCATGCCGTTGAACACGGTGGCGATCTCGTCCAGCAGCGGATCACCGACCTTGGGCAGGGACCGCCGGAAGTCACCATCGCGTACCGCTTTGAGCCCATCCAACAGGGGCTGCAGACGTTCGTCGTTGCTGCTTACTCGATCCATGCTGGCGGTGTCTTGGACCATCAGCGGTACCTAACCTAACTTCGCCTCTGCAGTCACTCAGTGTCCGAGGTCTACGTCGAAGTAATCCTGCCCGGCGGCGACCTGCCGAATGGCGTGCAGCAGGTCGTCGAACACTCCAGTCTTGAGCACCAGGCCAGCACCACCCGCCGCGATCACCCGATCGACCATGGATTGGTTCGCATCCCCGGTAAAGACCAGGACCCTGGTCTCTGGGGACACGGTGCGCAGCCGCTCGATCGCATCGATCCCATCGCCGTCGGGCAGCCGGCGGTCGAGCAGGATGACGTGCGGATGGTGACGGCTTGCAGCACCGATGGTGTCCTCGACCGAACTCGCTATTTCGATGACCTCGATGTCGTCGACGAATTCGAAGGCGGAGTCCAACGCCATCACCACCATAGGGTGATCTTCCGCCACCAGTAGCCGAGTATGCCCAGCGTCGACATCAGCCGACATAGCTGTCAGTCTACATCGATGCCTGTTCGTTGCTGCCGGATTTATGCGAGTCGCACTTTCTCGTAGAAATTTTCATGATCTTAATTGAATAGACACGATATTCATCCGGGACCGCAATCCGGATCGCAGGAAGATAACCAAACCTTCGAGAATCTGTTCGTGTCAGCGCAATACCGCTGCAGCCTACCGCCGATGTCACCGCGCAGCTGGGATGACATGCTGTTCGCTGTCGCCGCCGCATCGGCGCGGCGCATTCTCTCGCGTACTTCCGCGCACCGTCTGTCATCGTCAGACGTAGCCGAACCCCCGGACTTCCGAATGAGGTAAAGCAGTGGCGCCACTGCCACCACGAGACCGTTAGGGCTGCTGCGACTCGCCCAGCATCGCCTTGGCGAGGATCAATGTCGCCATTCCACTGCCCCTCGAATCCGTATTCACGGTATACGCCATGCGATACCCTGCCGTGTAACTACTGCTGCCGTATTTCCTGGAATCGAAGATCACACCGGGCTCGATATCGCCGTACAGCGATACATCGTCGATTCGAACTCCCACGGCGTCAGCGGACGGTCCGGAAATCCGATCTGTTCGAGAAACTTTCGCACCTGCGCTGCCCGCCGATCCGGATCGACCCATTTCGCCCATTCGGTCCGCTCGGCGGGTACGCCGAGATCCATGCTCAATCGGTCGTCATTCCCCACGCCGCTGGCTGCATTTCTCGTCGCTGCTCGTTCTCTGTTCGCTCGAGAATTCCGTTGACGCCCTTGCGTTTCGGCACGCGGCTGTTGAAATGGGCCATGCTGGGCGCAATGACCGCTGCCGCTCCTTCGCTACATGCTGTCCAACAATGAGCGCGGTCGGCATGAACGTGTCATCACCGATGGTGACCAACCCGGTCAGGATGCAACCGAGTCGCTGCGCCAACTCGGTGATGACTCGTTCATCCCGTGACAGATGCGGCGCGCTCACATCGAGCGAGAGGCCCCAATTGCCCTGGGAACCAGGGGATTTGCGTTCATGGCTGCGGTGCCTTCACCGGACGATACCGACCTGCCGTCGTCGGGAATATTGTCGACGCTGTCTACAACTCGGCGCGCAGGTACCGGATTGATTCGCCGCCCTTGGTGTGATGCAGGCGGCCGAAGCGGCTGTCGAGTAGATGGGCCATGGCGTCGGCGGCGCCGGTGTAGGCCTCGGCGACCGTGGCCGCGCGATGGGTGACGGCAACCGGGGGCTGACCGGATATCCGGGCCTCCAGCACGCACTGCTTATCATCCGGGCCGCCCTTTTCGGCATTCAGATCGGTCAGGTGGACTTCCAGCCGGGTGACCTGATCGGCGAAGCGATCAAGTGTCGCGGAAATCGTCGACTCCACGCGCTCGGCCAGCGATGCGCCGCCGTGGATATTGCTGCCGGTGTTGACCTGAATCTGCACGAGCGTCTCCAATCCGATAGGTGCGGACAGCACTGTCCGCGTACCGTCGCCAACGGTCGCCGACCCGGCTCGGTGGCCGAATCAGCAATCCATCGGCAATAGCGACACTACCCGCGCGGGTGCATACTCAGCAGATTCCCAGGTTCACCCGACGGGCTGTGCGGCAATCGACGACGGCAGCTGGCCCGCATCGGGTACCGCGGTGCCACGCAACGAAGTTCCCGCAGTCTCGCGCAGGAACGACCAGGCGACGAGCCCGATCAGGCTGGCGCCGACCATATACGCGGCGGGAAACAGCGACCAGCCGGTCGATTCGATCGCTGCCTCGTTGACCAGCGGGGCGGTGCCGCCGAATGCGGCTGTGGCGACGTTGTACCCGAGGGCGAATCCCGCATAGCGCACATGCGTCGGGAAGATCGCAGGAAAGGTCGAGCTGATGGTCGCCAACTGGGGGACGTACAGCAAGCCGAGCACGATGAATCCCGTGATGGCCCAACCGGTTCCCTGACCCATCAGCCAGTACATGGGCACTGCGAGTACCGCGAGACCGACCAGCGAGACCAGCCACAGCGGGCGGCGGCCGACCCGGTCGGAGAGCCTGCCGAACAGCGGCAGCACGATCATCATGTTGCGGGCGTCGAACACTGTTCGCCCAATGGGTGCGTAGCGACCGCCCGGCTACCGTCGTGGACGGGTGTCTGCTGCGCGTAGCTGGCGGCTGGGGCTCGGGGTGTGCGCGGGCGATGATCGCCGCCCGATCGAGCCGACGGCTGTCAGGGCGAACAGCGCAATGGACAGCCAGCCGAACCAGTCGCCGAACCGGGCATAGACCGTCGTGCCCGACGACAGTGGGATCGAGGCGAGCACCGAACGGGTCACCGTGATATCGGTTCGCGCCGACGCCAGGACATGGCCGCGAGAGTCGCTGGCCACGAGTTCGCCGAGTTGCGGTGCGCGAGCGATACCGACGCCGGATTCGATGCCGCGCATGACGGCCATCCGACTGTGCAGCCAGTGGTCGCTGGTGAAGTCCAGTGCCGGAACCAGCAATAGGGTCGCGCCGCGCCGCCGGTTTTCGCGTACCAGGTCCGGACCGTCCAGATCGAAACACACTGCCAACGCCCACGGTTCGCCGGGAACGCGTTGCCAGCCGGTCCCCGGTTCGAGGCCGTCTTCGAGGCCGGGAATCAGCCGGTGTTTGGCATACCGCACGCCCGATGGGTAGTCGATGGCGGCGTTCACGCTGGTTGCGCCGCTGGTGAGGATGAGTCCGGCGACGACGTGGATATTGCGCCGGGTGGCGACCTCGGTCAGCGGGCCCGACAATATCGGTAACGTCGATTCGTCTGCGGTCCAAGCCTTTTCGGGCAACACAACCGCTTTCGCGCCCTGGTCTGCGAGCCGGTCGATCTCCGTCACCGCACGCGCGACCATATCGCGACCATCCGGCGAGTCCACCGGAACGTATTCCGGCGGTTGGGAAAGCGCGAGCAGACCGACGCGCACGATATCCCGCTCCGGTGCCACGGCCAGCCGCCACCAGCCGAATGCCCCGACCGCGAGGAGTAGCACCGCGGTCGCGCTCGCGACCCGAAGACGTTGGGCGGCAGTCACTTCGGGTGCCGTCAGCACCGCGATAGCCGCCGGCACCAGCAGGATCAGGAAGGTGATTCCCCATGGACCGGTCAGCGACGCGAGCTGAATCAGTGGCAGCACGGTGAATTGGGTGTACGCAATGCTCCACCACGCGCCGAACTGCCCAACGAGCGATACCGAGAACTCGAACGCCACCCAACCAGCTGGCAGCGCGAGCACCGCAAACCCCGGTCGACCCCGCAGCATCAAAGCACGCGTCATCGCCACCGATCCGCCGAAAACCGTGGCGGTTCCACCCAGGAGCAGCACCGTAACGGGTACAGGTTGCTCGACGGTGTCGATGAAATACGACCAGAACCGCAGCGCACTCCCACACCACGCCAGGAACCCAGCAAAGAACGCCGTCGCTGCCGCGACTCGCGGCGCAATCAACAGCACCGGCAGCGGTGCCAGAACCACCAAGCCGGGTAACGGATGCAGGCCGGTACCGAAGTACCACAGCACCGCCGACACCAGAATGGCGGACAGGGTCGGAAAACGCTTCATCGACAGCTCCACTCGATCGGATGCTGTCCGATGCTTCCCGCGCGCACCGCTCCCCCACATCGCCCTTACGAGCGAACCCCACCTCACTCCTCAGGAGCCGCCGCCGCGTAGGTGCCGGGACTCATGGCGAGTCAGCACAATTCGCCCCGATTCTTCCTACCGAGCGGTCAGCGAGCCGTGTGACGCCTGCGTGAGTTATTCGAGTCCGGCGGGGCTGCACAGGCGCACCGCTCGAACCGCGGCGGCGACCGCCACGAGCGGGGGTATGCGATGGCCGTGTCCACCGCCCGCCGACCATGCGAGGCCGGGGCCCGAAACGTGTGGCAGGTGCCATACAGCGCGGCCGACATGGAGCACCGCCCCGCAGTGCTGGAGGTACTCGATGGCCCGATCGGCCTTGCTGATGCCGGTGACGAGCCGGATATGGCGGCCGACGGGACCACCGATAGCAATGGTTGGTCCCGACAGGCCGTTGTCCTGGAAGAACAACTCCACCCCGATTCGCAGCGACGCGGGCAACTCGATTCCGGCGCGTTCCGCGCCGAACGTCACCACGATCGTGTCGTCGGCGTGGCCGATCGACCAATCGAACCGGTCGGCCGTGGTGACGGGCTCGGCCGCGGCGGCCATGGGGGTCATCGAATTCGTCGGTATCGCGATCAGTGTGTTCTCCCTTTTCGAACCGTGTTCGCGGAACGCACATCTGCCCAGACGTCGGTGGCGGGAAGACGCACCGTTACGCTGGCCGATCGATTGGGGGAGCACATCGGGCATTTGCCTTGTGCGGGATCTGCCATCTGGAGTCCAGGTTTGTTCGAGCGGGACGTCGTGGACCAGAAGGACGTTTTTCGGTCGATATTTTCGAAATCGAGCGAAAGATAGCTACGAACCGACTGGTTGGCATACGCAAATGGGCAGCTATTTAATTCTCGCCCAGCAGAAGATTTGCTTGAGATCGATCCGGTAAATCCGTGACCTGCGAAACTTTCCTCGCTAGAGTCCTTGGCCATGACCGATGCACACGTAAATGGCTGCGGATATGCCTTTGCGCGCGATCTGTGGGCAACCGAGAGGCTATGGCTGTCACGGTCCGTGCGGACTATCCTGGTCGGCCTCGCGGGCCAACTGAGCGGGCTCGGACCACAGGCATGGACTCGCTATGAGGACGGCGAGCTGGAATTCGCGGAGGTGCGCGAGTTCCAATTAGCCCTGCTACGAGTGCACAGTGTGCTCGCGTGCGAGATCGACGCCGGGATGTCGGAAGCTGCCGCCGCCGCCCTCGACAATACGGCCGAGCTGGGCGACGTCGCCTCCGCCACGGGCCTGGACCGGGCGCATGCCTATGCGCGCTGGGGCGCCCTCACCGCGGTCGGTGAGCGTATGGCGCTGATCATCTCGCAGCCGTGGCCGGATGCCGGGCCGTCGGTGCTGCGGACCCCCGAAGCGCTCTACGAGCGAGATCGGCGCTGGTGGCGGGTGAGCACCGCCGCGAGACGCAACGCTCACCACGCCATCGTTGTTGTCGATCGACTGGTGCAGCGGATATACGCGATCGACCCGGACGGCTGGCAATCGGATGCCACGGGAACGCGGTGGGAGCTCCGGGCACTCGGGTCGGCACCGCTATCGCAGATCCAGGTGGACCGTGCGTACGAAAAGGGTCACCTGCCGGTCCGATTGGGCGACCCCTATCCCGCCCGGCTGGATCGCGGGTGCGTCCCCTGTTACTTCTCGGATGTGCGCGATGGCAACTGAACGGGGCACCTGGACCGAGATATCACCGGGGCGTTCGGCGGCTGCGGGCGATGCCGAATTCGCGGGTCGCTTGGACAGACTCATCACCGAATGGGAGGCCGGGCACGGCCGACCACTGCAATACCGCACTCTCGCCGAAGCTCTCGCTCGCAACGGGCAGGCGACGTCCGGGTCCTACGTATCCATGCTGCGGCACGGACATCGATGCCATCCCCGTTTCGAGCTGATCGAGGCTCTTGCGGACTTCTTCGGTGCCGACCCCTACTGGCTCGGGACCGGACTGCCTCGCGGTGAACGACGAACCGATATCAGTGTCATCGCAACCGTTTCCGACGACCCGCTACGGCGGCTGCTGCGGACGGCCGTCGACCTCTCGCCACCGTCGCTGTCCATACTCGCGGATCTCGCCGAGCGGATTCGACCGGGTGACACCGACCTGCCGAAGCTGAGATATACGGCACGGCTGACCGACTTGTCCTGATTCCGACGCTCGAATCGGGCATGCCAGAAGGTGGCGTCCGGATGATTACGGCGTCGATCGATGACAAATATGCTCGACGAGCGAAACGCGGTGTCATGGGCTATGACAATCCGATGTCAGCCGGAGGACGGCGAGGAATCAAACTTTCGGTATGCGAGTTGCCCGATTCTCCGACATTTGCTCGCACCTATCACCTATTTCTTGGGTCGAAGCTGGTCAGGACATTGCGACTGTGGTTGTCTGTTGGCTCGCAGCTGCCGGTCCACGGCCGCGCGCTTCAGCGCGTCCGTCTCATATTTCTGGCCCACAAAATAGAAAAGGACAATTCGTGATCGAAACCTCGCGCATCGCGGCGATCGGATTCGCATGCGTTGCGGCAATCGCGCCGGTAACCGCCCATGCGGACGCATCCGCCGAACATGACATCGAGTACAAGGTCACGTCGGTGGAACATGCTGTAATAACCACACTATCGGGCGGGACCTTCGTTCTCGACCGCGACCGCAGCTCGTTCACAATTCTAGACGGGAGCGGCGCGCCGGTAATGGTCATGCCAACGCGATTCACCGTGGGCGACAAGGTGCTGACGGTCGACTCTTCGCTCAGCAAAGATGCGAAAGAACTGCGGTTGACACCCGGTGAGCTGCGGCCCGCCGCCGCACCGGCCGCGACACCGGCCGCGACACCGGCCGCGACACCGGCCGCCACGCCGGTCGCGTCACCGGTCGAGAATCAGGCCGCGATGGCGGAGTTCTCGACGCGATTCGGGCTCGCCGCCACGATCGGCACATTCGTCGGCACCATGATCGGTCTGGTCGTCGGGGGCGTTACCGGTTGCATTATGGGTTTGCCGCTGTTCGGGGTGGGCTGCATACCCGCCGCGATGGCCGGTGCGGGGATCGGCGGCGTTCTGGGGACAATTACCGCCGGGGGACCGGTTCTGGTGCTGTCGGCGGTGGAGCTGATCAACACGCTCAACGCACCCGACGGCACGACTAAATGGGCGCAGAGCGCATCGGCGAAACCCGATAATTAGCTGATCGCCTATGCGATGTGATCAGGCGCGACACCGCGCGGATATCACGTAGCGCCAGCAAATTCTGGCATTCATATTTTGCGACTGGTCGATCAATCCACCTCGTCGAATGGAGTGGCTACCGCCGAATTCATCGCGCCCTCGAAATGCTGCGCAATTCAGAACTGATTCCGTTAATGGCGCCGCGGTTCGATACTGCCGCGATGGACGGATACGGCCTCCTTTCGGCGTGTGGGGTGCGCCGCCAGCGCGGTGTGCGTTGGCGGCGCTCCGCGCAGTTCGCACCGGATGACAACACTCCGCCGGGTGGTGTGCCACCGACGACATGGGCGGACGACGACAGGGGTGAGTGGTGAGGTTCAGTTGGCTGCGAAAAGCCGAACCGGACGAAGAAACATCGGTGCAGGCGATCGTCGATCGCGTCCAAGCCGAACGTCGGCGCGAACGTATCCGGGCCGCCGACGCGAGGCACGCCGATGCCGGGAGGTGGCTGACCGGGTGGCAACACGGGGCACCCGACCAGCCACTGACTGTGGCCGAGGCCCACTGGACTATGCAGCGGCACAGGGGGTGTCGCGCTGAGTGCCCGCATATGGAAGCGGCTCGGCAAACTTTGGTAGACGCGCGTCTCATCAAGCCGGACGCGTTGCGGAAGTCCCGATGACAGCCGTGGGGTTCAGTCCCGCCCGGGGACTACCAGCCCCGCTTCGTAAGCGAAGACGACGGCTTGGGCGCGGTCGCGGAGGCCGAGTTTGGCGAAGACCGAGCTGATATGGGATTTCACCGTGTGTTCGCTGACGACGAGGGTGGCGGCGAGTTCGGCGTTGGAGAGGCCGCGGGCGAGGTTGCGGAGGATGTCGAGTTCGCGTTCGGTCAGTTCGTCGAGTTGGCGCATGAGGTCGGGCCGGGGCTGACCGCGGTGGGCCAGGTCGGCGATGAGGCGACGGGTCACGGCTGGGGCGAGCAATCCCTCGCCAGCGGCGACCACGCGCACGGCCTCGACCAATTGTTCGCGGCGCACGTCCTTCAGCAGGAAGCCGCTGGCTCCGGCACGCAGCGCGTCGTAGACGTACTCGTCCGCATCGAACATGGTCAGTACCAACACCTTTGCGCTGGTCTGTGCGCAGATGCGAGCGGTCGCGGCAACACCGTCCATGCGCGGCATCCGCACGTCCATGAGCACGACATCGGGTGCCAATTCGAGCGCCGAAGCGACGGCCTCGACTCCGTCGGCGGCCTCGCCGACCACGGTGATGTCGGGCTGGGTCTCCAGGATCAGCCGGAATCCGGCGCGGAACAGGTCCTGGTCATCGACAACGAGCACGCGCATGCTCAACTCCCCTGCGCGATGGGAAGTTCGGCGGTGACCTCGAAGCCATCGGTCGAAGAGTTTTCGGCCGACCGACCGTGCGCCGAAGGCCCGTAACGAAGCCACCCACCGGCGGTGGTGACGCGCTCCCGCATGCCGATCAACCCGTGCCCGCCCGAGCCGGAGAATACCGAGCTGACCGTGGCTTTCGGACCGCCACCGGTCGATGCCGACCGAAGCCCGTGCCCGTCGTCGCTCACTCGTACGATCAGTCGATCCTGCGACCATCGCAACGACACCCGAGCGGTAGCCGCCCCGGCGTGCTTCATCGTATTGGTCAACGCCTCCTGCACCACCCGATACGCGGTGACCCCGACGTCACCGGAAACCGCGCGGCGCGTACCGAATTCGTCGAACGAGGCGGCGAGCCCACCGCGCCGCGACAATTCGACCAGATCGGGTATCGCCTCGATGCCCGGTTGGTGCGGCGGATCGTCGGTGCCGCGCAACGCCCCGAGACTGCGCCGAAGCTGTTGCACCGCTGCGCGACCCGTATCGGCGATGCCCGCGAAGGTCGCATCGGCCCGATCCGGATCGGTGCGGGTCAGCAGCGGTCCGGTCTCGGCCTGGACGATCATCAGCCCGACCGAATGCGCGACGATATCGTGCATATCCCGCGCGATGCGCAGCCGTTCCCGGTCGACGGCCGCGACCCGCTCCTCCTCGAGTCGGCGCGCCCGCTCCTCCAACATCTCGATCTGCAGCCGCCGCGCCCGCACACCGGTGCCGAGTGCCCACGCGGTGACGAAGGACATGGCCGCATAGCCGTAGGAGTCCGGACTCTCGTTCGGGATGATCAGGGACAGTAGGATTCCGATGCTCACGGCGATCAACGCGATCCGCCGCGACCGCGGCGGACTGTAGGCGGCGATCGTATAGGCGCAGACGATGGTCCCGTAGGGCAATGCGGGCAGGGCGTGCAAGCAGGCCAGTACGGTGATCGCGGGCCCGACCACGAGCAGTACCAGCATCGGCGCGCGCCGCCGCCACAACACAGGCGCAGACGCCAGCGCACAGCAGGCGACCACCCACCACGACGCCCGCGTCACGATCGCGGGCCCCACGCTGGCCACCGTGACCGCGACCGCGACCGCGATATCGACCGCACTCGACGGCAGCGCGCGCAGCCGTTCCGACGCCCGGGAGACCACGCCGGTGGTCTGGGCGTGCACACTGCGAGAACTCATAGTGCACCCAGTGTCTCCCGCATGCGGACCCGCTCGCCTCCCGCGTCCGGATGACCCGACCGTCATCCTCGCGAGTGAGGTGGATTCACAGCGAGCGCGCGTCGATCATCCAGATCTGGATTCCGGACGGTCCGGCGTTCTCACCGATCCGGTCGACCAGCCGGATCAGATCGGCGACATCCTCATTCCTGGCAAGCAATTCGATGCGCAGACCGGCCTCGACATCGCTGACGAACTGCTGGCCCCGATAGCGTTCGACCCGGCTGCCCCGATCGTCGACCCGATAGACCTGGCAGACCACCATCCGCCGCACGCCGAACATGGCCAGCGCCTGTTTGATCTGATCGAAGACGGCCGCGGGCAGCACCAGGGTGATGAGCTTGGCGTCGACGCCGTCACCTGGACTCATCGGGTCATCGATGCCGTACCCGACACTGCCCTGTAGGTGGATGGTGGCATTCACGTGGTCGCCTGATTCCCGGGCGCCTCACCCGATGGTTTGTCCGGCGCACGCTTGGGCAGGGCGGGCGCTGCGGGGAGCGTCCCCACATGGGCGGAGACCAGAGTCTCGTCCGGATAGGCCTCTTCCTCGTGGGCCGCGACATCACCGGTCTCCAATATATGGTCCGGCATGCGCAGACTCATGAACAACCCCAAGAATTTCAGGATCACGAAGGTGACGAAGGCATCCCACGCGATAACCGTCGCAGCCGCACCCGCCTGCCAGAGCAGCTGTTTCGGGTGATGCCCGTACAGCCAACCCGAAAACGCCACGTCCGCAACATCATTGCCATTGCCCAGATACACGATGATGTGCGGATCCGCGAGCACACCGACCAGCAGACCACCGGCCAAACCCGCGACACCGTGGGTGTGGAACACACCCAGCGTGTCATCGACCTTCCGGAACAATCTGGTCCGCCCCAATTTGTTCCAGGAAAGCCACACCAGTGTCGAGGCGACAACGCCGGTGATCATCGCGCCGAAGCTGTTGACATATCCGGCCGCCGGCGTGATGGCGACCAGTCCGGCGATCATGCCATTGATCGCGCCGAGGAAGTTGGGTTTACGCTGCGGGCCGGCGGTCATATCCCAGCACACCCACACAAGTACGGCCACCGCGGTACACAGGTTGGTGTTGAGGACAGCGAGCGAGGCGTTCGCACCGCCGAAATACATATCGCCGCCATTGAAACCGTTCCAGCCGAGCCACAGGATGCCCGCACCCGCCGCGGCCATCGGCAGATTGTTCGGCACGGCCCGTTCCCGGTCCCTGGCGAGGCGCGGGCCGATGACCGCCGCCGCCACGAAACCTGTTGTGCCAGCGGCCAAGTGGATGACATAGCCACCGCTGTAGTCCAGCGCGCCCATCGAGGCCCACCAGCCGCCACCCCACAGCAGGAAGGCGTTCACCGTATAGGCGAAGGTCGTCCACAGCGGGACGAACAGCAGCCACACCTTGAAGTTGATCCGGCCGATGACGCTGCCGAGGAACAGCAGCGGGGTGATCGCGGCGAACGCGAAGTGGAAGTAGGCCAGGGTGGTCTCGGAGAAACGAAGCTTCGGCATCAAACCGTCGAGCAGCGGAATGACCGCCTGGTTCTGGTTATCGCTGCCGAGGATCGTGTGTGGAACGCCGACCGCGGCCCGCAGGATGCCCGGCCCGAGCTTCAGCGGTTCACCGAAGCCCATTTTGAAGCCCCACAGCACCCAGACCACCAGGACCGCGGAGAAGGCGGTAAAGGCCATCAGAATGGTATTGACGGCCCATTTCCGCTGCACGATACCGCCGTAGAGTATGGCGATACCCGGAATGCTCATCAGAGCGACGAGTGTTGCGGCGACCAACTGCCAGGTGTTGTCCCCGGAGTTGAGCCAGTCTGGGTAGGGTGACATGATTCTGCGCTACCTCATCTGCACGCAGGCAGGCGCGCACCGCTCCCGCCCAAGCGCTAAAGTGTCTGTGGCGTAAGGTGTCTCGCGTCACACTGCTCCACCTAGTGTCATCACACGAGGTTTCGCTCCGGTTACGCTCCGTTAAATCTGGATCTCACGACGGACGCGCCCGGCGTGTCCGGCGCGAGCATGGTGGCGATGCCGGTCGTGACATCCTTCGCGAGTGCGGCGTTGACCGGCGCGTGATGGCTGAGCAGTCGGTACCACATCGCGCCGAAGGCGAAATCCACCACGAGATCCAGCGGGACCGCCTCGGTCAGTTTTCCCGCGTCGACACCCCGCTGGAGCAGTGCGCGCAGGGCCGCTCGGCGCGGGCCGATCACGGCCTCCTGAAGTCGATTCGACAGGTTACTATCGCGCTGCGCGTCCGCCATCAGGCCGACCAGCGCCTGGCCCGTCACCTTCCGCGCGAGTTCGAAGGTGGCCGTGAGCAGCAGCTCGAGCGCGCCGAGCACGTCGGCAGTCTTGTCCGGAACCCGCAACTCCGCATGCTCATCGGCCAAGCCGATCAGCGCCTCGATCAGAATCGACGCCTTGTCCGGCCACCAGCGATAGACCGTCTGCCTGCCCACCCCGGCCCCGTCCGCGATGGCCTTGATGGTCAGGTCTTGGTAGCCGTCCCGCTCGCAGAGTTCCAACGCCGTATGCAGGATGGCGCGCCTGGCGTCCTCGCTGCGGGGTCGCCCCCGGGTTCCTGTCATGCACGTCACTTTACAAGACACGGTGCCTCGAATATATTAACGAGGCACGGTGGTTCGAAAATCATCGTGGTTGGAACTTCAGGAGGATGTTGTGAGCAACAAAGTCGTCATCGTGGGCGGGACCTCTGGAATCGGCCTGGCGACCGCTCGCCGACTGGCCAAGAACGGCGCGCAAGTCGTCATCGCCGGACGCAACGAGGAACGACTCACCGCCGCGCTGGCGGAACTGGGCCCCGAGGTCACCGGCAAGGTGGTGGACGCACGGAACGAAAGTGAACTGGCCCAACTGTTTTCGGAGGTCGGCCCGGTCGACCATGTCGTGGTGACGGTCACCGGACCGTCCGGCACGACCCCGTTCCGCGAACTCCGCCTGGATCACCTGCAGACCCATGTCTCCGGCAAACTGCTGCCGCATATCGCCACGATTCAGGCGGCACTGCCGCAGCTGGCACCCGGCGCCTCCATCACGCTGGTCTCCGCGGCATCCGCGGGCGGTTCGATGCCGACCACCGCGGCACTGGCCGCCGTCAATGCGGGCGTCGAGGCCATCGTCCCGGTGCTCGCGGTCGAACTGGCGCCGGTACGGGTGAATGCCGTCTCACCGGGCGTGATCGATACCGAATGGTGGAACTTCCTGCCCGAAGACGCCCGCGCCGAGGTGTTCGCCGGAATCGCGGCGCAGACCCCGGTCGGCCGGATCGGCAGCGCCGACGATATCGCCCAGGCCATCGAATTCCTGGTCACCAATGGCTTCACCACCGGCATCGTGGTCCGCGTCGACGGCGGCGCGCGCCTGGGCTCGCCCCAGTGATCAATAGTCCCTGGCGAACGCGTGAAGTGTGAAAGCTATCCGATTCGTCGGAAATAAACCGCCCCACGGCTTTTCGTCACGACACCTGCCCGCCCACCAGTACCCAGGGTGGCCCGCAGGTGTGCGGCGACGAAAAGCCGTGTGCGGTCGATCAGTAAGCGATGAACAGGATCTGGTCGCGGGAGTATTCGTGTCCCGGGTGCTTCTCGGCCAGATGCGCCTGCGTCTTCGCAACCAGGTCGTCCTCGTCCGTCCCGACGATCTGTTCGCCACAGGGACAGTTCAGATTTCGCTTCATCAGCGGTCCTTCCTTCTCGGCAGCCAGTCTAGGCACGCCGTCGGTCTGCGTGACCGGACGGGGCGTCATCGCACTCGGGTCTCCCTTCGACGGATCGAGTTCGCACTACGCGCGGCGCCCAGCCCGCAATTAATCGCCTCACGCTTGTCGAAGCTGCGCTGGATCGGCTTCGACAACAGCCACAGCACCAGCCCGGCCTGCTTCTTCGGCCGCGCCAACTCCGATTCGGTCGCATGCCGAACCACCCGCGGCTGCTGCATCGCCGACTTGTCGCGGGCCGCACGGGATCTGAGCGGTTAGCACAGACGGTGCGGTCTGGTGTCGGTGCGAGGTGTGGTCAGCTGGCGCGTTCTCGGGCGTGCAGCCAAAGTGGCATATCGTCGACGTCTTCACCGTCTTCGGCTTTGACCCACCAGCCGGTGTCGTCGAGGTAGTGCTCGAACCACTGCGCCAGGCTCGTGGTATCGATGAACCAGGCAGCGTCCGGATCACCCAGGTTGGGCTCGAACAACAGCACCGTGCCCTCATCGCTGCGGCAGTCGACGCACGCGTACATGCCGCAGCCCCACGTCAGGATGGGCACGACGCCTTCCGGCCAGGCCCACCCGGAACCCACACCGGAGGCCCGGTTGGTGAGATAGGCCGAGACCACGGTTTCAGCGTCACCGTCGAGCAGCCGGAGCAACTGGTAGCCGGGACCGAAGCCGCCATCTGCGATCTGCTGGTAAACGTTTGCGAGAAGGGGATGGAGTGCGAAGCCGAGCCGAGATTCCGCTTCTGCCAATTCCGTACCGACAATGGGCGCGAGCAGAGAGGAACCCTCGTGGCGGACGCGAGCCGAAATCCGGGCCAGCAACATCGTGTACTCGATCATGCCCACATCATCGGGTATCGCCGTCACCAGCCAGCATCGGCCTCACGACCGGTCAGCACGCTGCGACCACATAGCCGGGTTCGGTCGTCGGTCCGGATCTCTCGCGAGATTCCAGCGCCATCATCGAACCGGTGGCCACCGAAACGTCCTGTGTCACACCAGCCATCCGCGTTGGTTGTGCTCCTGGAATTACAGATCGTCGTCGTCGGGCTCGTCGGGCCTGACAATCTGCTCGCGATTGGGCTTGCGTGTGCCCGGAATAACCGGCCCAGCCGTGACATGGACGTTCTTCACCACGCCGAGCAGCACCGGGAACTGCCATCCCATTCGACAAGAAACGGCGCGGCATTCCACGAGTGGATTCGCCGTGGTTGTCGATCGGCGCTGGGTCCGGTTGTTGCAGTCTGTCACGGTTCGAGAACGGTGAGCAGCCTTGCGCCGCGGTCGTTCAGCCGGTACATGACGGTGCGACCCAGGCGAATCCTGGTCACCATATCGGCATCGCGGAGCACGGAAAGATGAGAGCTGACCGTGCCCAGCGAGACATTTAGTACCGCGGCCAGCTGACTGCTCGTCGCCGGCCGGCCGAGCTCGCGGAGAACGCGGGCGCGGCCAGCACCGAGCAGCACCGACAACGGGTCGTCCGATACCGGGATGCCTACGGGCGCCGCGCCTCCGAGCGCGAAGTAGATGAGGGCATAGCGTGATGGCCGCTGGCAGACCCACCACCCGCCACGGGTCGTACGCGGCACGAACACCAAGCCTTCGTCGCCGACCCACCGGTCCGGCCCCGCCCGGCGATCGAGCACGATCGCGTTGTCGTCGAACCATTCGGGCCCGTCCGTCAGTGTGTCGACCACATGCCGCAACCCGCGTTCGGCGAGCAGGCCTGTGCGATAGGCGATGTCGCGTTCGAGTACCGCGCGCCGTCGCTCCCAGTCGGCCGCGACGAACTTATTCCACCCTGTCTGCAGTACATCCGCGATGCGGGCGCCGAGCCCGTCGATGGCCAGCCACTGAGTGGGCTGCGGCTGTCGGCTCGCGGCAATCGCCTCCGCCGCGACGGACCTGAGGTACTCGTCCGAACACGCCGCCAGCTCGGCCAGCTCATCGGCCAACCGCGTCCGCAATCCGGCCGATGGCGGAGCCACGAGATCAGGAAACTTTCTCGTCGTCGCCAGCAGCGGCAACAATCCCGCGGCTACCACATCCTCGCGTAACCACTCACGATAGGCAGCGTAGTGGCGGGTATGCCATTGCGTCGGATACGGATCCGCAGACCGCCGCTGCAGCGCGATCAGACTGCCGATCGTTTCTGCAAGCGGCGAAATGACGAAGCGACATCGCGACATCGCTCCCGGACTCAAACGGACGACAACCACAGACCCACCTCCCCGGCCGCTCATGGCGACGAAAGTCTTTTTGCGTGGACCACCTGCCCACCACGAACGCGTTGGCGCGTTCAACAACAATTTGTCCACGCCCGGCGCCGCCGCCCGAGATCATTCAGGTGCGAAGTGGGTGCAGCTATGCCTGTGACGTAGTGGTTCAGATCCATTGTCCAATCGGCACCGGCGGCAGTACGTGGAAATCGGGCCGAGCCACCGAGTGCAGATTGTCTGACACCGCATTGCTGCTTACGCAGAACCTCTCTGCTGGGTCGGTCTCTGCGGATTCGCCACAGGACCGCATTTGTATACGGTCACCTTTCTTCGTCTTGGCGCAGTGTCACGCAGAATGACAACGGTACGGGTGGTGCGCGATCCCTAATTACCGGTGAACGCACGAAACTTGTCGTTTCGCGCAGTGTCGATCGAAGGCGGACCGCATCTACAGGCACCCATGCTGTGAACTCGCCACGGGCCCGAGCCGCGGCCCGCTCGACGGTGACGATGTTGGGAGTGCTGCCGGTGAAACACGAAGTCGACCTCATAAGGCGTAACGGCGAACGGTTCCACCTGGACCGACAGCGAGTGCGTCACCCTTCGAAGAACACCATTCGGGGCGACCCTGAACGCTCCTTGGCTTCCCGCGGCAGCACCCATGCGTGGTTGCGATTCTCATCGCAACGATGGCCTCTGGCAGAGGCTTCTACCCCGAGCGACTTTTGTGGATGAGTACCGCAACTGCGCTCGCGCGGTTCGTTGCTGGTGGACCCGTCGGGTCGTGTCGGATCGTGCTGTGGCTGAAATGGATTCGTTAATGGCGAGGGTCGGGGGCGGTTCGCTCGCGCACAGCCGCAGGGGCGGGCGGGTGAGTATGTGTCGGGGCTGGTCGCTGATCGACCAGCTTTGCGTTATCCGGTGCGACGAGACCGGAACAGAGCGAGCGCGCCGAGGACCGTGCTGATCAGCCCCACCACCAACGCAACGTAGGCGCCGCCCAGACCGTTGCCGGTGCCGATGCCGCCCTTGGCGGTGGCTGCGACGAGCACGCCGAGGGCCAGGCTGATCAGTCCCGCTGCCAGGGCCGTGATGGCGGCTTTCGCGCGGTTGCCGATCCGGTCGGCGCGGGCCAGGGTCAGGCCGCCGATGATCGCACCGACCAGCCCTATGAGGGCGGCTGTGCTGGCCCCGATTCGCCCGGCGCTCAGGGTGTAAACGCTGGCGGCGGCCGGTTGGACGGAGGCGTGCGCGACCGCCGGTGTGGCGAGCGACAAGCCTGCGAGGAGGGTGGCCGCGGCGGCACGTCGGAAAGGGATGGACATGAGGTGCTCCTTGTTATCGGTCCAGTGGACGTAGCCTGAGCCTGCCCGTCCGGCCTGCCTCCGGTCGTCGTGCGGATGTCGGCAATTCACGCTGCGCCTGATGCGGTGGTCGACTACCGCGGCCGTGGCAGGAGCGGCAGAAGTACCGCGTATGTGGTAGGCGGCCTTTCGTCTGTCGGTACGAGTCGCCCGCGCGCACATCGGGTTAGGGTGCAGTCATGAGTTGGGGTCGGACCGGCGTCGGAGATCGGGCGGTGGCCGTCGGCGCGATGGCGATCCTGCTCGTCGCCGCGCTGTCCGGGCAGCACTCACCCACGGATCTCGCCCCGCTGGGCTACGCCTTGTTGACAGTCGGTGGTCTGGCGCTGGCCGCATACCGTTGGGCTCCGATCACTGTGCTGGCCGTGACCGGGTTGTGCGTACTCGGTTATCAAGCAATCGGTTTCGATGTCCCCGCTGTCGCGTATCTGTTCGCGGTGTACGGCGCGGTGCGGGCGGGCCACCGGATAGTAGCGGTGGCGGGTTCGGTCATTATGGTGGCGACGCTTCCGCTCGCAATCCTTGCCGCTCACCAGGATCGGCCGGTCGGCGAGGCGTTCAGACAGGGGCGGGATGCTCTCCAACTCGCCTGGCTGATCGCGGCGGGCGCGGCGGGTGAAGCGCTGCGGCAGGCCGAGCGCCGGGCCGATGAGGCCGAGCGCACCCGCGAGGAGACCGCGCGACGTCGCGCCGACGAGGAGCGGTTGCACATCGCACGCGAGCTGCATGATTCGCTCACGCACCAGATTTCGGTCATCAAGGTCCAGTCCGAGGCGGCTGTGCATGTGGCGCACAAGCGGGGCGAAGCGGTGCCGGAGTCGCTGCTGGCGATCCGGGATGCCGGTCGCGAGGCCGCGCGGGAACTACGGACCACACTGGAGGCGCTGCGTGACGACGGGAAGAGCCAGCGGCAAGGGCTCGCTGACGTCCCGGGCCTGGTGGAACGCGCCCGCACAACAGGTTTGGACGTGACGCTGACGATCGACGGACAATGCCAGGATCTGCCGACGGCGCTGGACCGCACCGTCTTCCGCATCGTTCAGGAGTCGCTGACCAATATTGCCCGCCATGCTGCCGCAGCGACGGCATCGGTTCGGATCGACTACCGGCCCGACACTCTGGTCATACAGGTCGATGACGATGGCAAGGCCACTGCGGATACTCCGCCGTTGCCGGGTGTCGGGCTGCTCGGGATGCGTGAACGAGTCACCGCTCTCGGCGGGCACCTGCGGGCGGCTCCGCGCAGCCAGGGCGGCTTCTGCGTACACGCCGAACTTCCCATGGATAGAGCATGATTCGTGTCCTGCTGGTCGATGACCAGCCGCTCATTCGCAGCGGATTCCGCGCACTCCTCGACCTCGAGGACGACATCGTGGTCGTGGCCGAGGCCGCCGACGGCGGCGAAGGCGTGGCGCTGGTCGGCAAGCACCTGCCCGATATCGCGCTCATCGATATTCAAATGCCGATCGTCGATGGTATCGAGGCGACCCGGCGCATTGCCGCGGATCCGGATCTGGCCGGAGTACACGTCGTCATCCTGACCAACTATGGCCTGGACGAATATGTCTTCCACGCGCTGCGCGCCGGTGCGGCCGGATTTCTCGTCAAGGACATCCAGCCGGAAGACTTCCTCCATTCGATACGTGTCGCCGCACGCGGCGATGCCCTACTCGCACCGTCGATCACGCGTCGGCTGATCAACCGGTATGTGGCCCAACCGCTCGACACCGGCACCCGCACAGGGCTGAATGAACTGACCAACCGCGAACGCGAGGCTGTAGTCCTGGTCGCGCACGGTCTGTCCAATGACGAGATCGCCGAGCGTTTGGTCATCAGCCCGCTGACCGCGAAGACGCATATCAACCGGGCCATGACCAAGCTGCACGCCCGCGACCGAGCCCAACTCGTCGTTCTCGCTTACGAATCCGGCCTGGTGGTCCCGCGCAACTCCTGATCTCCCGGCATAGTGCGGCATGGCCATTCGCATCCGCTTATCTACGAATCTATTCGGAATCGTCGACCGACTGCTTCGACCAGCCCTGGCTGGTGATGGCGTAGAAAATTCCCACGAGCAAGTACAGGATCATGGCTACTACGGGCCAGACGAGACCGATCGCTATGCAGACGGCGTAGATGAGGATGCCCGGGTAGGCGCGGGTGGCTTCGCGGCGGGCGAAGGCGGCGTCGAAGCCGGGTTGGAAGAGTTCGGGCCGGTGGACGAGGCGCCACCACATGGGCGCCCAGGGGATGGTCATGATGACACCGGCAATGCCGTAGATGGCGGCGGCCACGGCGGCGTCGCGTTGTTCGCCGTGCACTACATATTCGGCGAGAAGTCCGGTGGGGAACGGCAATATGGAGACGCCGAGCAGCAGCATCAGGTTCCACCAGCGGATTACGTGGTCGAGGTGGCGCAGGCGGCCGAAGAACGAGTGATGGTTCAACCAGATGATGCCGATGGTCAGGAATGACGCCAGGTAGGCCACGTAGGACGGCCAGATATGGCCGAGTGCTTCGGGCAGCCGGCCCGGCTCGTGGTCGGGTACCCGAATCTCCAGGATCAGCAAGGTGATTGCGATGGCCATCACGCCATCGCTGAACGCCTCTATCCGGGCGGTACCCGATAGTTGCGCGTTCGGGATCCGCCCGTCGTCGACCATGAGTGCAGGGTAACGCCCCGGGCGCTACCCGTGCTCCGACTATCGCTGTGGGCGTAGCGCCGTCATGGATCGGGCGCTACGCGTTCTCAGTTCCCTTGCTCCGGCTGCGGATACGCCCCGGGCGCACTGCCGTCGGAACGGCTGAACACGGGACGGAAATCCGCGCCGACGGTCTCGGCTTGTACCGACGATTCCGTCGACAGGACGTCGTGACTGAACAGCCCGGGCGATCGCCCATCTTCCGTACTCATCTCACGAGCCTCCCTCTGATCGGCGAACAATGGCGCATCCTGGCTTGTTGCTCAGGAGTCCGCCCGAGTCAACGGTACCGTCACAATGGCGTGACGTACGCGCCGGAGATGCCGCCGTCCACCAGGAACTGCGATGCGGTGATGAACGAGGAGTCGTCGCTGGCCAGAAATGCCACGGCGGCGGCGATCTCCTCCGGCTCGGCGAACCGGCCGACCGGGATGTGCACCAGGCGGCGCGCGGCACGTTCGGGATCCTTGGCGAACAATTCCTGCAGTAGCGGGGTGTTCACCGGTCCAGGGCACAGCGCATTGACCCGAATTCCGTTGCGGGCGAACTGCACTCCGAGTTCCCGGCTCATCGACAGCACACCGCCCTTGGACGCGGTGTAGGAGATCTGCGAGGTCGCGGCCCCCATGACGGCGACGAAGGACGCGGTATTGATCACCGAGCCCTTCCCACGCTCGAGCATGTGCTCGATGGCGTACTTGCTGCACAGATACACCGAGGTCAGATTGACCTCCTGCACCCGGCGCCAGGCCTCGATGCCGGTGGTGAGAATCGAATCGTCTTCCGGCGGTGAGATTCCCGCGTTATTGAAGGCGATATCGAGTCCGCCATAGGTGTCGACGGCGGTCTGGAACAGGTCCCGCACCTGGGCCTCGTCGGTGACGTCGACCTTCACGAACAGCCCGCCCACCTCGGTGGCCGCGGCCTGTCCCGCGGCGGTGTCGATATCGGCGACGACCACCTTGGCACCCTCGGCGGCGAATCGGCGCACGGTGGCGAGGCCGATACCGCTCCCGCCACCGGTGACCACCGCGACTCGATCCTGTAAGCGCTGCAACACATCTCCTTAATTAGGTGGCGATGAAGACGTTCTTGGTCTCGGTAAAGGCCAGTGCCGCATCGGGTCCCAGTTCGCGCCCGAGCCCGGACTGTTTGAATCCGCCGAACGGCGTCCAATACCGCACCGAGGAATGCGAATTCACCGACAGGTTCCCGGCTTCGACGCCGCGCGACACCCGCAGTGCGCGGCCCACGTCATTGGTCCAGATGGAGCCGGACAGGCCGTATTCGGTGTCATTGGCGATGCGGATCGCATCGGCCTCGTCCTCGAACGCGACCACCGCGACCACCGGACCGAAGACCTCCTCGGTGAGCAGTCGATCCGAGGGCGCATCGGGCAGCACAACCGTCGGCGGATACCAGAATCCGGGCCCATCGGGTTGGGTTCCGGTGAATGCGACCTTGGTCGACGGCTCGATGAACGAGGCGACCCTGGCACGGTGCGACGCCGAGATCAATGGCCCCATTTCGGTGGCCTCGTCCGCCGGATCGCCGACCCGCACCCCACGCACCGCCGGTTCCAGCAATTCCAGGAATCGGTCGAAGACGCTGCGCTGCACCAGGATTCGCGACCGCGCACAGCAGTCTTGTCCGGCATTGTCGAAGACACCATAGGGCGCGGTCGCCGCCGCCCGCTCCAGATCGGCATCGGCGAATACGATATTCGCGCTCTTACCGCCCAGTTCGAGCGTCACCCGCTTCACCTGCCGTGCACATCCGGCCATGATCTCCTTGCCCACCTCGGTGGACCCGGTGAACACCACCTTGCGCACGGCGGGATGGGTGACGAACCGCTGCCCGACCACCGACCCCTTACCGGGCAGAACCTGGAAAACGCCTTCCGGCACACCGGCTTCCAGCGCGAGCTCGCCCAGCCGGATCGCGGTGAGCGGGGTCAGCTCGGCGGGCTTGAGCACGACCGTATTCCCCGCGGCCAGCGCGGGTCCGAAGCCCCATGCCGCGATCGGCATCGGGAAGTTCCACGGCACGATCACCCCGACCACGCCGAGCGGTTCGTGGAAGGTGATATCCACCCCGCCCGCGACCGGAATCTGGTTGCCCAGCAGGCGTTCCGGGATTCCGGCGGCGAAATGCAGCACATCGCGGACATTGCCCGCCTCCCAGCGCGCGTTTCCGACGGTGTGCCCGGCGTTGGCGACCTCCAACTGCGCCAGCTGCTCGAGATTCGCATCGACGGCCTCGGCGAATCGGCGCAGCAACCGGGCCCGATCACCCGGCGCGACCTCGCGCCAACCGACCGCGGCCCGCTGCGCGCGCTCGATGGCCGCATCGGCCTCGTCCGCACCGACGAGTTCGAGCGTGCTGACGACCTGCTCGGTCGCCGGGTTGACCACCTGCGTTGTCGTCACGAATTCCGCTCCCTTCGATAGGTTGCCGCTGCCTCGACCAGTGCCCCCATCAGGCGGATATCGGTGCCGTCCGCCTCCGGATGCCACTGCACACCCACCAGGAACGAACCGTCCGTCGTCTCCGCCGCCTCGATGGTGCCGTCCGGCGCGTGCGCGGTCGCGACCAGGTCCTCGGCCAGGATGGCGACGGCCTGGTGATGGTGACAGCTCGCCTGCACATCCGGTCCGGCAATGGCGGCGACCCGGCTGCCCGGCACGGTCGACACCTTGATCGTGTGGAAGCCGTCGGGCGTACCGGAATGGTCGTCGTTGCCGAGCAGATCCGGCAGGTGCTGTATCAGGGTGCCGCCGAATGCGACATTCACCAATTGCAGACCGCGGCAGATCGCGAGGATCGGCAGACCCGCGGCACGCGCCAGCGCGAACAAACCGAATTCGGATTCGTCACGATCGGCTTTGAGCGGGCCGAGCGCGGCATCGGGTGGCGCACCATAGCGCGCCGGATCGATATCGGCGCCGCCGGTCAGCACCAATCCATCGAGCCGTTCCACCAGCTCTGGGCGTGCCACTCCGGCGGGTGGCAGCAGCACCGGAATACCACCCGCGCGCTCGACCATCCGCACGTAGCTGTGCGCGAGCACCGCGCTCTCCACATTCCAGGTGCCGAACCGAGCCTGCTCCACGTAGGTCGGCAGGCCGATGACCGGACGGATCTCCTCAGAGCCGTTCGAAACCACGGATTCGCTCCCAATCGGTGACCGCGGCGTCGAAGGCGTCCAGCTCGACCTGTGCCGCATTCCGATAGTGGTCCACCACGTCGTCGCCGAACGCTGTTCGTGCCACCTTGCTCTCGCCGAACAATTGCGCCGCTTCCCGCAGGGTACGCGGCACCCGCGGACGCTGGGACAGGTAGGCGTTGCCATGGAACTCCGGCTCGAGCGGAAGCCCGTGCTCGATCCCGTGCAGTCCGGCCGCAATGGTGGCGGCCACCGCCAGGTACGGATTCACATCACCGCCCGGAATCCGGTTCTCCATCCGCAGCGACTGCCCCTCACCGACCACCCGCAGCGCACAGGTCCGGTTATCGCGTCCCCAGGCCAAGGCGGTGGGCGCAAAGCTGCCGGGCACGAAGCGCTTATAGGAGTTGATATTCGGCGCGAGCAGATAGGTGAACTCGCGCAGGCAATCCAGCTGTCCCGCGAGGAAATGCCGCATGAGCGCAGAGGTTCCGTGCGGACCGTCACCGGCGAAGACCGCCGACCCTGAATCGGCGCGCAGACTCAAATGGATGTGACACGAATTGCCTTCGCGCTCATTGTATTTCGCCATGAAGCTGAGACTGTGCCCATCCTGGGCGGCGATCTCCTTGGCACCGTTCTTATAGATGCTGTGGTTGTCACAGGTCACCAGTGCCTCGTCATAGCGGAACGCGATTTCGTGCTGCCCGGGATTGCATTCCCCCTTGGCGGACTCGACATACATGCCCGCACCGGCCATTTCATTGCGAATGCGGCGCAGCAGGGGTTCTATCCGGGCGGTTCCCAACATCGAATAGTCGACGTTGTACTGGTTAGCGGGCCGCAGGTCGCGATAGCCGGAATTCCACGCGTCCTCGTAGCTGTCGTCGAAGACCAGGAACTCGAGTTCAGTGCCGACATAGGCCCGCAGCCCGCGCTCGGCCAGTCGCTCCAACTGTGCCCGCAATATCTGTCGCGGCGATACCGTGACCGGCTTGTTCGCCGGTTCCACCTGCTCGACATCACACAGCACGAGCGCGGTACCCGGCTGCCACGGCACCAGCCGCAAGGTACTCAGATCCGGGCGCAAGACGAAGTCGCCGTATCCGGTGTCCCATGACGAGATCGCATAGCCGTCGACCGTCGCCATATCGACATCGACGGCGAGCAGATAGTTGCACGCCTCGGTTGCGTGGCCGACCACCTCTTCCAGGAAAAACCTTGCCGCACAACGCTTTCCCTGCAATCGCCCCTGCATATCGGTCATCGCGACCAGCACCGTGTCGATCTGCCCCGCCTCGACGAGCCCGCGCAACTGCACCAGCTCCAGCATCCCCGTACGCATCATGGACCCCTCTCGGCAGCAACCGTGCCAACGCTAGAGCAAAACGGACGACTGTGTGCTGGGACACACAAAACCCGATGGTCGGTTGGTGTTGCATGGCCTGGTGGTGGACGTGCCGTTCGACCCGCGCACCATCCGGTGCCGACACCACCGCGGCGGCGGGCAGTGCTGTTCGGGTCGGCGCAGCCGGGTTGGCAATGGGCGGTGGCGGCCCGGCCCGCGCTCGCATTCGGACTGCCCGCGCTGATCGTGCTCGTGGCGGGGCACCAGCAGCGGGCGATGATCGTCGCGCTCGGGTAGTGCGGCGGCCGGGAAACTGATCGAGACCCCCGCGTACGAAGCCACCGGCTATGACCTGCGCAATGAGTCCAGTTCATGCGAACTGGCTCACGACAGCAGCGCGGCACCGTCTCTAGGGTCGGTGGATGGATCCGAAACTCGCCGATGACCTCGCCGACCTGCCCGCACTGCTCGACGAGACGCGTCACACGGCGGCACAGGTGTTGACGGGGCTGAACGACCGGCCCGTGGCACGGCCCAGCGATGGCGGCGGTGTGGGCAGCGCGGTTCCGGAGCTCGGGGTCGGACTGCGGGGCGCACTGCGGGAGTTCCAGCAGCGGTGGGAGCCGCGGCTCTCGGGTAGCGCGGGGCCGCGGTATCTCGGATTCGTCACCGGCGGAACAACTCCCGCGTCGATCGCGGGTGACTGGCTGACCAGTGTGTTCGACCAGAACAGCTTCACCACCGTCGATTCGGGAGCGTCGGCACTCGAACAGGAGACCGTGGGTTGGCTGGGTCAGCTGTTCGGGCTGACCGAGCACACGGGGGCCTTCGTCTCCGGTGCCACCATGTCGAATTTCGTCGGATTGGCGACAGCCCGTGAGTGGTTGGGCGAACGCATGGGGATTTCGGTGGCGCAGGCCGGTGTCGGCGCGCTCGGGCCGATATACGTTTTATCCGGTGCGCCACATGCGAGCATCTACAAGGGACTCGCCATGCTCGGCATCGGTCGCGACCAATTACGGCTGATACCAACGCAATCGGGACGCGAGGCGGTTGATATCGGGCGGCTCGCCGCCGCGTTGGACGCACTCGACGGCCATCCGTCGATCGTGGTGGCCAACGCGGGCACCGTGAATACGGTGGATTTCGACGATCTTCGAGCGATCGCGGAGCTGAAACAGCGCTACCCCTTCTGGCTGCACGTCGACGGGGCCTTCGGCGCCTACGCCGCACTCGCACCCGAATACGCGCATTTGGTCGACGGGCTGGCGGCAGCCGATTCGGTCTGCGTCGACCTGCACAAATGGTTGAATGTGCCCTACGACGCGGCAGTGCAATTCACCCGACGCCGCGACCTACAGGTCCAAGTCTTCCAGAACACCGCCGCCTACCTCGGAATACCCACCGGCACACCGGATTTCGTACATCTGGTCCCGGAAAGTTCGCGCCGACTGCGAGCGCTGACAGCCTGGTTCACCCTGACCGCCTACGGCAGAGCAGGCCATCGAGACATCGTCCAACGCAACGTCGCCGCGGCCCATCACCTCGGCGAACGCCTCACCGCCAGCGGTCTCCTACGACTCCTCGCACCAGTCCGCCTCAACGTCGTCTGCTTCACCCTCGCCGACCGCCCCACCACCGAACGCGTGCAAGCACTCACCCGCGCCATCACGGAAAGCGGCGAAACCTTCCTCACCCCAACCATTTACGACGGAAAACCCGCCCTGCGCGCCGCCTTCAGCAACTGGCGCACCACCGACACCGACCTGGACCGCATCTATGACGCGATCATCGCCGCCTGTATCGGCCTCGACAAAGCAGACGATTAGCTGACGTGCCGGGCCTGAGGGCGGAATACTTCCGCCCAATACTCATGACGAATTGCGTCCCAAAGCCGCGACAGCTCCGGAACTCGCGCACCTGCGCCAGGTGCCCATGGAAATGGCAGGCGTTGTAGCGCCGGACCTCTTCGTCAGGCAGGTTCGATGCCATAACGAGTGCCGCGTCCAGATAACTCCTGCCATATCGCCCCCTGGGGCCAGGGGGCGGTCGAAGGTAGTCGAATGGTGGTCACCCAGGCCGCATCGACCGCCTTACGACTACGCTCGGCGAGCAGCCGAAGTGGTAGCGCAGCAATCTATCTGGACGGGGCACTAGACCTGGCAAATGCTTCGAAGCCATCCTCAGTGTCCATCGGATCGAACCGAACGCGCGGACTGTCGCCCATTGATCTCCACCGCCGTCGCCCCGCGTCGACGCGCTTCTCCGATCGCTCGGGCCGCGTGCCGGGCGGCGCGCTCGATCATTGCGATTCAGGAGCCGGGCACGAACCCGTGCGGTCCGGTGATCAGGAACATGTTGGGGGAACTTTGGCACCGAAACACCCTGGTACGCCTGAAAATGCTGGCGCTCCCAGAAGCGACTTCGATGGCGGATTCCACCGATCGATCCGACTGGAACGACCAACCCCTATCGCCCCCTATCGGCGGTCATACACAACGGCTACAACTCGCGCACAGCATCATTGGCCAGAATTCGGCACGCGCGTGCTGATCTGCATGATCAGTCAACGGCTAACGGCGGCCAGTACTTTCGCATACCTCGGGCAACCCGGCAGCAGCGGCCGAGGTCCGAAATTCGGCCGCGCGATCGGTGGCAGGGTGACCGGGCATGAAGACGATCCTGATTACCGGGGCCACCTCAGGCATCGGTCTCGAGGCCGCGCAACAGCTTGCGGCAGGGGGCGATCGGCTGGTGTTGGTCGGCCGGAATCCGCAGAAGCTCACCGACAGTGCGGAATTGGTGCGGGCCGCGGGAGCAGGTGCGGTCGACACCTTGGCATGCGATATTGCATCGCAGTCGTCGGTGCGCCGGCTCGCCAAGGCCATCGAGGCCGCCTACGACCGCATCGATGTGCTGGCCAATAATGCGGGCGGCTATCACCAGACGCGCACCGAAACCGCGGACGGTATCGAGGCGACCTTCGCAACCAACCATCTCGGCGGCTTTCTGCTCACCGAACTGCTCACCGATCTGCTGATCAGCAGCGCTCCGGCGCGCATTCTGTTCACCTCGTCGGTAATGCACTACGGCGCAACACTCGACTTCGACGATCTCGGATTCCGTGCGGGCTATTCGGGCGAAAAGGCCTACAGCCGATCCAAACTGGCCAATGTCCTCTATGTCCGTGCGCTGGCACGCCGTTTCGACGGCACCGGGGTGACGGTCAATGCCTTTCATCCCGGCGCGGTGTCGACCGGCATCTGGAATTCACTGCCGTGGTTCGGACAACCGGTGGTCTCACTCGCCAAACGTATGTTCTTCATCTCCGCGGCCGAGGGTGCCGCCGCGCTTACCTACCTGGCGACGGATCCGAGCGTCGCCGAGGTCACCGGAGCCTATTTCCGCAAGACCCGCGAGCGCGAACCGTCGCGCCTGGCCCGCGACGACCGGATCGGGCAGCGATTGTGCGCGGTGAGCGCGTCTTTGGTCGGGCTGCCCGGGTAGCAACCACGCAATCTACGACAGCGCCGTCGAACTCCTGGCAACACAAGGAAATACCCGCGACACAGAAAGCAGGGGTAATGCTGCGCACGCGTTTCGAGTCCATCGGCTCGTACACACCATCAACCGTCCGTTCCACCGAGGAGATCGTCTCCGGACTGACCGTCCCCAGATCCCTTGACCTGGAAAGGATTACCGGGATCAAGAATCGGCGGGTCTACGATTCCAGCGACGAGGGCTACGAATCCTCCTTCGATCTTGCCCTGCGCGCCATCGAAGACTGCCTGGCGCATTCCGATTACGCGGCCGCGGATATCGACGTCGTCATCTCGGCCTCCATTACCCGTACCCGCGGTAAGGAAATCTTCTGCTATGCACCGTCATTCGCGGTCATGCTCGGCAAGGAGATCGGTACGACCAAGGCCCGCCATTTCGATGTCTCGAATGCCTGCGCGGGCATGATGACCGGCGTGCTGGTGCTGGATCGGATGATCAAGGCCGGTGTGGTGCGCAACGGGCTGGTGGTCAGCGGCGAACAGATCACCCCGATCGCCGAGACGGCGGCCCGCGAGATCAGCAAGCCCTACGATCCGCAATTCGCGGCGCTGACCGTCGGCGATGCCGCGGTCGCGGTGGTGCTCGACGATCGCGGCGACGATGACGACGAGATCCACTACGTCGAGTTGATGACCTCCGCCGACGGCGCCGAACACTGCATCGGCATGCCGAGCGACCGATCCTCGGGAATTGCGCTCTACACCGATAACCGCGCCATGCAGAACGAGGGCCGCTACCTCCAGGGCATCAGCCGCATCGCCACCTTCCTGGAGGAGACCGGACGCAACTGGGCGGGCGAGAAATACGACTACTGGATCCACCACCAATTCAGCGCACCCGCCATCGAATACATCGCGCACCTGACCGAACGGCACTTCGACACCCCCATGCCGCAATCGCTCACTGTGCTGCACGAATTCGGCAATACCGCGTCGACCTCGCATTTCGTCGTCCTACATGAATATCTCGCGCAACAGAAGATCCCCAAGGGGTCCAAGGTGCTGATGATTCCCGAGGCCTCCGGCATCGTCTCCGGACACCTCGCCGCGACCATCTCCCGTCTGGAGGCCTGAACCATGCCGACCACCATTCTCGCGGCCGCCATCAATGCCGATCTCGATACCAGCAGCTACTTCGAACTCGCGGCCCGCGCGGCCACCGCCTGCCTGGAACAGGCGGGCATCGCCGCGGAACAGGTCGGAATGCTGATCAACGCCGGGGTCTTCCGTGATCAGAACATCTCCGAACCCGCGGTATCGGCGCTCATCCAGAAGCGCGTCGGCATCGGCCTCGAATACGCCCCCGGCCGGGTGCCCGCCTTCTCCTTCGATCTGATGAACGGCGCGAGCGGACTGCTGCACGCGATCACCACCGCCGACTGCTTCCTGACCACCGGCGAAGTCGAGTACGCGCTGCTCGTGGCCGGGGACACCCACCCGTCGACCGAACGTCATGTCGACGGATTCCCCTACAGCACAAGCGGTGCCGCGATTCTGCTCGGAAGCTCCGGCCCCGCGGGCGGATTCGGCCCGCTGCACGGCACCGACACCGCAGGCCCCGCCGAACCGACCGCATGGGTGGCGATGGGCGAGGCGGGAGCGAACGGTCGACGGGCCATGAGCACCCAGCGCGGTAATGACGACCCGGTGGAATTGGCCGCCATTGTCGTGCGCGATTGCCTCACGGCCGCAGGGCTCGATGCCGCCGATATCGCCACAGGGCGCGCCATTCTGCTCGCACCCACCTGGACCCTCGCCTTCCGTACTCGGCTGGCCGACGCACTCGGCTTCACACCGGAGTCGATCGTCGGCGTCGATCCTTCCGTCGACAATCCGTATTCCGCGGCTCCGGTGCACGCGTACCTGTGCGCGCGCAATAGGGGCGTACTCGCCGGGGCACACACGGTGCTGTTCCTGGCCGCCGACGACACCTCGGCCGCCTGCCTCGCCTACCACCAGCACGCTCTGACGCTCGTCGGGAGTTGATGACACGAAAAGCATTGAAACAACTCATATTACGAAGTAATAACCCGTTGTCGTGACAGGATCGGACCGGCGAATTACCCTGGCTTCACCGGCTGGATCTTCGGGCGCGTCGCCGCGCCCTTCCCGCTGCGACGATGCCGCATCCTCAGTGCACCCGAACTGCTCGTTTTTGGTGCTCTCCCACAGTCGGGCACACCACCTCGACGAAGGGCTCCGAGTATGCGTCAGCCTGTCCTACCGCACCGCGCACCCCTGGCGCAGCACGAGCCCCTTTCCCATCGCGAGCACTGGGCCGACTTCGCCAAATCCCGGGTCGGTCAGGCCATGGCCGTGCTCGGGACCGCGAGTACGGTCGGCTTGGTCGCCGAACTGCTCGATGCCGATGCGGACGCGGTTGCGGCGGTGGTCCAGCAGCTCACCGACACCACGGGGGCGCGCTTCGAGCATCCGGAGTTCGGCGAGCGGATCCTGCGCAGCACTCCCGGGGAGGTCCGGCAGAAGTTGCACAGCCGGGCCGCGCAACTTCTGCACCACCGTGGTTTTCCGGCGTGCACCATTGCCGACCACCTGGTCGAGGCCGGTGCCGCCGGATACCCGTGGGCGGTTGAGGTACTGCTGGGCGCCGCCGAGGATGCGATGACCAATGACCAGATCGATCTGGCCGTCGATCGGCTGGAATTGGCCTATCGCGCGACCCGCGACGCGGGCGAGCGTGCATCGATCGCGATTCGGCTCGTCTGTCTCGAATGGCGGATCAACCCATCGACCCGCTCGCGCCAGTTCATCCGGTTGAAGGCGGCGCTGCGCGCGGGCCGGGTGCCGCACCGCGAATTGCCCGCCGCCATCATGTATCTGCTCTGGCACGGGCAGGTACAGCAGGCCGATCACGCACTCGGCCAGCTGCACAGCGACAATCCCGACGAGGCGGCCCCCGAGGTCGACTTCCTGCGTGCCTGGCTGCGGTACTCCTATCCCCCGCATGTGCCACGCCATCCGCGATTGTTCGCGGCTCCCGCGCGGCCGCCGCGGGTGCGCACCGATCAGCACTCGCCGCATCGGCACGGCGCCGATCTGCTGTCCGGCCTGTTCACCCATCCACTCGCCGAAATCGCCACGCTCGCACAGCGTTTGCTCACCAGCCACCGCCTCACCTCGACCACCATCGAAACCCTGGTCGCTGCGGTGCACTGCCTCATCTACAGCAATCGGCTCGACACCGCGGCGGCCTGGTGCGGATCACTGCTGGCCGAGGCCGAGGCCCGCCGCGCACCGACCTGGCAATCGATCTTCGCTGGCCTGCGCGCGGAAACCATGTTGCGCAAGGGCAATATTCGCGACGCGACCACCGATGCTGCGCTCGCCCTCAATTACGTACCAGCCGAACACCTCGGCCTCTGGATCGGCACGCCGATCGCCGCGATGGTGCATGCACTGACCGCATCCGGCCGCCATACCGAGGCCGCGGCACAGCTGAAAAGACCCTTGCCACGAACCATTTTCGACTCACGCTTCGGCCTACCGTATCTGCACGCGCAAGGCCATCATCACCTCGCCGTCGGACGGCCCGACGAGGCGCTGCGCAGTTTCCGCCGCTGCGGCTATCTCATGGACCGATGGAATATGGACTTCCCATGGCTGATGCCGTGGCGCAATGACATTGCCGCCGCCCATCTCGCACTCAGCGAGCATCGTCAGGCGCGCGAGTTCGCGACCAGACATCTGGAGCTGCTCGGCGCCGCCGATCGGCACCGCTCCGGTGGTGTCTCGCTGCGGCTGCTCGCCGCCACCGGCGATCGCCATCAGGGCTTCCGATTACTTCGCGAGTCCGCCGTCATCGCCCGTACCGGCGGGGACGACGTCGAATTGGCCACGGTCCTCGGCGAACTCGGCCGGGCGCATCGCGCCGTCGGCGATCACGACCGATCCCGCGCGCTGCTGCGCGATGCCGCGCGCATTGCCGAAGCCTGCGGCGCCGAGGTGCTGCTGCGCGATCTGCTCGACGGCAAACCGCAAACGGCCACGCAACCGACCCAACCCATGCCCGCACTCGCTCCGATCCCGGGTGGGCTCGCGACCCTGAGCCCCGCCGAGCGCCGCGTCGCGGAGCTGGCCGCCCGCGGCAAGGCCAATCGCGAGATCGCCGCCAAACTAGCCATCACGACCAGCACCGTCGAACAACACCTCACCCGTGCCTACCGAAAACTCGGTGTCGCCCGACGCGGCGAGCTGTCCTTCGTCCTCCCGACCGGCCGCACCGGATCGACCGATAACATCGTCTCAGCCACTGGCTAGCATTCCCATTCACAGCATTCGAGGCCAGCACATATGAGGATCTGGGCGCGGTTCATCGATTGATTAGCAATCTTCGAGCTACATTCATTTCGCTCATCCGAGTTCTGGACATACGCTGGACGAAGGGAGTGAGTGGGTCGCCATGGTAACCAACCAAGGATCGCCGACCAGTGGCGAAGCATTGGTCGAACTGGATGTCTTCCCGCCGGAACAACAGCGCCGCTGGACGGTATTGCTGCGGCTGCTGTTGGCCATACCGCAGCTGATCGCGTTGTGGGCGCTGAGCATCGCCGCATTCGTGGTGGTGGTCTGCGGCTGGTTCGGTGCGTTGGCGCTCGGCCGGTTGCCGGACTGGTGCGGTGAATTCCTGCGCGGGTATTTCGGCTACACCGTGCGGGTGTACGGCTACCTGATGCTGCTGGTCGACGACTATCCGCCCTTCGCATGGACCGCACCGGATTATCCGGTCCGCCTGCTCTTCCCGGCACCGACGCCGTTGAACCGAGCGGCGGTGTTCTTCCGGATCATCCTCGCCGTGCCGATTCTGGTGCTGTCGAACTGGTTCAGCACCGGCTGGGTCATCGTCTCGTTCATTCTGTGGCTGATCGTCCTGATCACCGGGCGGATGCCCGCCGCGGTCTTCGAGGCCACCGCGGCGGTGCTGCGCATCGAAATGCGGGTTTCGACCTATGTGTATCTACTGACCCCCGCCTATTTGAAGGGCATATTCGGCGATAAGGCCGCGGCTCCGGCTGCCATACCCCCCGGTGCGCCACTGACCGAACCGACACCGCCGGTGACCCAACCGGCACCGCCATCCCCGACCCGACCACTGCTGGTCTCCAGCGGTGGCCGCACATTGCTGATCGTCATGCTCATCCTCGGCATCTTCGGCAGCGGCTTCCAAACCAGGACGAACTGGGGCAACGATGACAATGACACCGATTCGATCTCCAGCTCACAGCTCACCGCCCAGGTCGCCATCGACTTCATCGACTACACCGGGCATGCGCCCAAGCACGTGAGCTGCCCCAATGCCGTGGACGCCGAGATCGGCGCGACCGAGGTCTGCGCGATCACCGATGACGGCGACCAGTACCGGGCCCGGGTCACTGTCGACGCGATCACCGACGGGGCCGCGCACTTCCGCACCGATATCGAGCAGCTGCACTGAAAGGCTGAACCTGCCTGCGCGCCCGGGCCCGGCGCTTGCCCTCGTGCATGGCCTGGACCCGGGCCACCGGAATGCTGTGGCCCTGGTCCGGCTCGTCGGTGATCCGAAGGCTCGAATACAGGGGCCGCCCGATCCGGCTACCAGGCAACCCGCGCCGCATACCCGGCGCAAAGGCACGGCCGACACCACCTCGGTCAGCACCCACGATGCGACGTCCAATCGACAACGACCGTCGGGGGATCCCTCGCGGGTGCGCTGGTCGGCGGTCAGCCCGATCTGGTCAACCAGGCCGCAATGGGTTCCATGGATCGGACGACGGCGTTCAACGTGGAGTTCAGCTCCGCTGTGCGCCCAATGGCGATGGAACGACCGGGTCGTTGCTGAGTGTTGCGATGGCCAGCGCGGCGTCACGGATGCCGAACATGCGGGCGGCGGCGCCGTCGCCGTCGCGACCGGCGATTCCGAGGAAACGCGGCGCTGATCGCGGGTTGACGAAGGCGGAGAGGCCGACGGCCGGCGCACGACCGTCAACGCCACCGGGCCCGGATCGAAGAACGAATCACGCTGCCGGACAACGCCGGTGGGAATCATGGATCTGATGCTTGCGTGCCGATTGAACGTGTGTTTAATATATTGAACATGCGTTTAACAGAGCAGCCGTACCGGAAGGATCCGCCCTCGGATCTGAGCACTCGGGCTCGTATCCGGGATGCCGCAATCGTCGTATTCGGCGAGGAGGGGTTCGGGGTCGGTGTTCGAGCGATCGCGAAGGCGGCGGGTGTGTCACCCGGGTTGGTGAATCATCACTTCGGGTCCAAGGATGGACTTCGAGCGGCGTGCGACGAGCATGTTCGTTCGCTCATCCGGACAGCGAAGACGGAATACGTGCAGGATCCTTCGCCGAATGCGACGCTGCGAGCGCTCACGGAGATCGAGGAGTACGCGCCGCTCATTGCCTACCTGATGCGGACCTTTCAGGCGGGAGGTGCCCTTCTGGTGACATGGTTCGAGCAGATGGCGACCGACGTCGAGGCGTATCTGGCGGTCGGCATCGAGGCTGGGACCTTGCGCTCACCAACGGATCTCAAGGCGACGGCCCGCTATCTGGCGACCCAGAACAGCGGTGGGTTCTTCTTCTTCCTGCAGCTGTACGCGGCCGGGCACGACGGGGAGCTCGATTATCGAAAGGCGCTACGCGAGTTCGCCGAACAGATGATGCTGCCAGCGATCGAGATGAGCACGCACGGTCTGTTCACCGATTCGACGGCGCTCGATGCCCTGCTCGCCGAACGGTGATCCCAAATTCTCATAGGCAAATATTGATCCTCAGTCTCTCAAGGAGATTCGATGTCATCGAGCTGGAAGAGCTTTTCCTGCGCCACTATTCGCTCGACGGGCACGGCGCTGGCAGTAATGATTCGGGCCGCCACTACGTGGAGGCATCGAAATGACAACCGCGACTGCCGCGCGCCCGCGCTACGAATTTGCCGAATCCGCTCGCGGCGCCTCGAGTTTCACCGGAACCCTGCAACTGCTGCGGCTGTATCTGCGCCGCGACCGCATCGTGCTGGCGCTGTGGGTGCTGCTGCTGTCGGCCCCACTGGGCAGCGTCTACGTCAAGAGTATCGAGAAGCTGATCAACACCCCGGCCGATCTGGCCGACTTCGCGAACTCGATCCTGTCCAGCCCGGCGCAGTTGGCCATGTACGGACCGATCTACAACACCACGCTCGGTGCGGCGGGAGTGTGGAAGGCCGGGCCATTTCACGCGCTCATCGCGATCGCCACGATTCTCACCGTTATCCGCCACACTCGCGCCGAGGAGGAGACCGGACGAGGGGAACTGCTCGCCTCGACCCAGGTCGGGCGGTTCGCGAGCCTTACTGCCGCACTGACGGTCGCGTGCGGAGGTGCGCTGGCCGCGGGGCTGATCGGTGCTGCCAGCATCAAGGGCGCCGGGGTACCTGGCAATGGTGCACTCGCGTTCGGGCTCGCCGAGGCCGGCTCGGGCATCGTGTTCGCCGCTGTCGCTGCGGTGGCCGCGCAGCTCAGCGCCGGTGCCAGGACCGCGCGCGGAATCGCCTTCGCCGTACTGGCGGGAACGTATACGCTGCGCGCGATCGGTGACGCCCGCGCCGGTGACGGCCCCACAAACGTGCTCACCTGGCTGTCACCGCAAGGCTGGTCGCTGCAGGTGCGGCCGTTCGCCGGCGATCACTGGTGGATTCTGCTGCTGCACGCGGCGACCACGGCAGTGCCGATCGTCGCAGCCTATCTTCTGTTGTCGCGGCGCGATCTCGGGGCGGGGCTGATCGCCGAGCGGTCAGGTGCACCCGCGGCGGGTCCCGCGCTGGCTGGGCCGCTCGGGCTGGCCTGGCGGATGCAGCGTGGCACGCTGGCGGCTTGGTGCGTAGGGCTGAGTTTGTACGCGCTGATGTTCGGCAGCGTGATCAATGGCATCGGAGACGAGCTGGGTTCCAATCAGACCATGCGCGACATCATCGCCCGGATGGGCGGCTCGCAGGTGCTCGAGGATTCGATGGTCACCATGGCGTACACCATGCTCGGCCTCGCGGCGGCCGCGTACTCGATTTCGGCTACGCTGCGCTTGTATTCGGAAGAAACCGCCGATCGCGCCGAGGCCGTGCTCACCGGCGCGATCGGCCGGATCCGCTGGGCCGCTTCACATCTGGTATTTGCGCTCGGGGGGCCGGTAGTGCTGCTGTTGGTTTCGGGTTGCGTCGGTGGCCTCGCCTACGGCTTGGCGGCCCATGATGTCGGCGGCAAGCTCCCGCGAGTGCTCGGGGCGGCGATGGTGCAACTTCCGGCTATCTGGCTGTTCGCCGCAGCGACCGTGCTGCTGTTCGGGCTGCTGCCCCGGTGGACGCCAGTGGCGTGGGGCGTGTTCACCGGCGGGCTCGCCCTGTTCCTGCTCGGATCCATCTCCGGTATGCCGCAATGGGTACTGGACCTCGACCCATACAGCCACCTGCCGAAGCTGCCCGCGGCATCATTCACCGCCACCCCGGTGGTGATCCTCGTGGCGATCGCGGCAGCGGCTATCGCGGTGGGGCTTGTCGGCTTCCGTCGCCGCGACCTGCGCTGAGTTGTACCCCGGGTGTGCCCTTGGAGGGTTGGTCTCCAGGGGCACACTCCACCGGAGACAAATGCCATCCCGATCGGATGATCAGCGATGTGGTCATATGCGATGGAAGTTTGCGGAGGCCACAGCACGGTATGCGGCTTCGCCCTCGATCAGCACAAGGCGGACTTGGCGGATCGAGCAGCAGCACTGAAAAGCTAAGTCTGCCTGCGCGCCCGGGCCCGGCGCTTGCCCTCGTGCATGGCCTGGACCCGGGCCACCGGAATGGTGTGGCCCTCGGCGATGAGATCGGCGGGCAAGGCCTGTGGCGCGGGCATCTCCCGTGTCCATGGGTCCTGCTCGCCCAGGAGTTTCGGTGCGGTTCGCACGGTGAAATCGCCCGGGCTGATCTCGGCGAGCTGGGCCCATTCGACGGGGAACGACACCGGTACCCCGGGACGCACGCGCGGGCTGTAGGCGGCGACAACGGTCGCCCCGCCCGCGCGCGTCGAATCCAGGAAGACCTTGCCCGCGCGGTCCTCGCGGATGAATGCGGTGGTAGCCAGGGCCGGGTCGATGCGTTCGGCCCTGGCCGCGATCGCCCGGGTGGCGGCGGCGACATCCTCGATCGGGATGCCGGATTCGATCGGTACGAAGACATGCACACCCTTGGCGCCACTGGTTTTCACCGCGCCCGCGAGTCCGTCGTTCGCCAGCGCCTGCCTGATCAGTTCGGCGGCCAGCACGACCTGCTGGAACGGTCCCCCCTCGGGCGGATCGAGGTCGAGGATGAGATGCGTCGGCCCATGGGCGTGATCGGCGAGCAGTAGCGTCGGGTGATATTCGACCGCGCGCTGATTGCCGAACCACAGCAGCGTGCGCACGTCATCGCAGAGTGCGTAGGTCACTTCGCGTTTGGAGGTCTCGGCCCACACCGTCACCCGCCGCACCCAGTCCGGGGTGTACTTCGGCAGGTTCTTCTGCATGAACGGTTCCTGTCCCGGCCGGATGCGTACCACCGAGAGCGGGCGGTCCCGCAGCTGCCGAACCAGCCGATCACCGGCGAATTCGAGATAGTCGATCAGATCGCGCTTCGTCGCCTGCGCACCGTCGAACAGCGGTGCGTCGAGATTGGTCAGCTCGACACCCGCACGGACCTCTGCCGCACGTCCACCCGCCACCCGGCCACCACCCCTCATCGAATCGCTGTGCGATGCGGCACTCATCGGCCAACCATGCCCCGCGGCCCGGTGCACGGTCAACCATCGACGGCGGTCGCCGAGTGAGACGGAGTCTGGTGAACCGCCGTCAGGATTCGGCTGCGCGGTGGTAGCCGAAGACGATGAAGGCGAGCGCGCAGGCCGCCGCGGAGGTCAGCAGCGCCCAGCCGATGCCCGGCGTGACGAGCCCGCCCATGACGGCGACGCCGAGCGTTGCACCGACTTGGCGGACGGCGTTCAGCAGACCGCCGACCGCACCGGCCGTACCCGGTGGAGCCGCGTTGACAATGGCGGTGACCAATGCCGGAAGGGCAAAGGCCACACCGAATCCCGACAACAGCAGGCCCGACGCCAGCACCGGATAGGCGAGGTCGGCGAAGACCGCGACGGCCAGCACCGCACCGCCCGCCGCGAGCAGGCCGAGTCCGGCCAGGATCGGACGACGCGCGGCGACCCGGGCGACGACCCTGCCCGCCAGCGGCGGGATGACCGCGAACGGAACGGTCAGCGGCAGGAATGCCAGCCCGGTCTGCAATGGGCTCAGGTGGCGCTGCTGTTGCAGCAGCAGCGGTAGGACGAACAGTGCGCCGGTCAGCGCGAAGTTGACCGCCGCACCCGCGAACAGCCCGGCCCGCACCCGGCCCGCGCGCAGCAGCTCCCGATTCAATACCGGTGCGGCACTGCGTCGTTCGAGTCTTATGAAGACAACCGTCGCGAGCGCGGTGCCACCGAGCGACCACGCGGCATGCCGCAACGACTGCGCACCCGCCGCGATCAGCGCGTCGGTGCACAGCGCGAGGGCGACGGCCGCGATCAGCTGCGCCAGCCAGTCGATCCGGCGCTCGCCACGGGCGCAGTGCACGGCCGAACCCGCGCTCAGCGCCAGCACGACCATCGCGATCGGCACATTGACAATGAAGATCGAACGCCAACCGGCCAGCCCGACCAGTGCGCCGCCCGCGATCGGCCCCGTCGCGACCGCCGCGCCGCTGATCGCCGCCCAGGTCGAGATCGCGCTGGCGCGTCGTGCCGGATCCGGGTAGAGCTGGCTGATCATCGCCATCGAAGCAGGCACACACGCCGCCGCGGCCACTCCGAGCAGCACCCGCAGCGCGACCAGCAGCCACAGGTTCGGCGCGAACGCACTCAGCAGCGATACCGAACCGAAAGCAGCTGTGCCACAGCGGAATACCCGATGCGCACCATAGCGATCGGCGACCGCGCCCGCGGACAGCAGCAGCGCGGCGAAGGCCACGGTATAGCCGGTGGTCGCCCATTGCAGTCCGGCGACCGAGGTATGCAGCGACGCCGCCAGATCCGGTTCGGCGACCGAGAGCACCGTCATATCCAGCAACACCATGAAGTACCCGAGGGATATTCCGAGCAGGGCACGGGTCCGCCCGCTCGACGCGGCGGACGTGCGTGCCCGCGATTGCAGAATGCTCATCTGATGCAACAGCTCCCGATCAGATCGACTCGAATGGTGACGCGATCGACTCTGGTCGGGCGGGCACGCCCACTCCACCGGCTGCGGCGCACGGGGCATTCGGAATATCCGAATGCTCCGGCGCTGTTGGCCAGGCCATGGAGTTACGTCAGCTGCGGACCTTCGAGGCCGTGGTGCGCCATCGCACCGTCACCGATGCGGCGGTGGCGCTCGACCTCGCGCCGTCATCGGTGTCGCAGCAGATCCGCACGCTGGAGTCCGCACTCGGGGTCACACTTTTCGTACGTGATCCCAAGGGCATGCGGCTGACCCCCGCGGGCCAGCGCCTGACCGGGTGGGCACGGCGACTCCTCGACCTGGCCGAACAGGCCACCCGCGATGTGCGGGCAGAACGGCCGCTACTGCGGCTCGGTGCATTGGAAACCCTCGCGGGCACCTACCTGCCGCAGGTGTTGGCGCGGCTGGCCGAGCGACGGCCGGATCTGGAGGTCGAGGTGCGCTCGGATCGAGCCCGCGACGGACTGCTCGCCGATGTGGTCGGCGGCGAACTCGATGCGGCACTGCTTCTGGATTCCGGTGGTGCCGTCGGGGATCTCGGATTCCCGGCACCGGCGGAACCGCTGGCCTTCCTGGACTTGGACCCGGTGCCGCTGGCCCTGGTCGCGGCGCCCACCCATCCGCTGACAGGTAGGTCGGCCCTGACGCCGGCCGATCTGATCGATGAGCGGCTGCTGGTCAATGTGCCCGAATGCTCGTTCTGGATGGCCGGGGAGCGGATTCTCGGCTCGGGTCCGCAGCGGGTCAGGGCCGGTGCGGTTCCGGTCATGCGGGCCTGGGCCGAGCACGGACTCGGCATATCCCTGCTACCGGAATTCGCGGTCGCCGACGGTCTCGTACACGGCACGCTGGTCCGATTGGACTTTCCGGTACCCGATCTCAGTCTGCGGCTGGTGTGGCGGGCGGATCAGGAATCCCTGCCCGGAATGCGCGAGATCCTCTACGCCGCCGCCCGGCCATGATGACGGCGTTCCCGGCAAACCGGCCGCAATGTCCGTGCGAGTGGTTAGGCTGACGAGAAAGCCCTGGTCCCGACGGCATAGGTCGACCGAGAGGAGTCAGTGATGAGCGTGCGGCAGCCAGCCTGGACGGCCTCAGCCCTGACCGGTGATCTGTCCGGCATTGTCGGAAAACACCTGATCTACGCCTATGACAACGGCTGGAAATACGAGATCTACGTGCGCGATTGGCACACCATCGATTCGCGCTGCCTGATGGGACCGATGTTCGGGCGCTGGTCCAAGAATCAGACCGTGAAGCTGGTCCAGCTCAGCGACGATATGTACAAACTCGCCTGGGTGGAGGAGACCGGCAGCACCACCGTGATCATCATCTGGCTCGGGGATCGCCGCGTGCACACCACGATCTCGTATCCGCAGTGGATGCTCGACTACCCCGAGAGCACGCTCACCCGCTACGAGCACAATCTCGACGCGATCATCGCCGACCGCGACAAGGGACCGACCTATCCACTGACGCTGGTCTCCGCGACCGGGCGCATCACCTTCCTGGAATCCCGGGGTATCGACGACGACACGGTGATCAACTGTCCACCGCACAAACTGCCGCCGGGATACGCGGTGCAATCCAACTGACCGTCAGGCGTCGAGGTAGACCGGGAAGGCGGCCAGGAGCCGGGGTTCGATGATCAGCTGTCCGGCGGTGGCGTATTCGGTGACGGTCCACCGGGCACACCGAGCAGATCGATCCGGGCGGCCGTTCGCCTAGCGCCGTAGACGCTGAGCGATCGCGGTCCGCAGTACCGACAGCGCGCCCCGGACTATCAGGCCCGCGGCGACCAACGGTGCGAACAGCAGCCACGGCGAGCCGTGGTGGTAGTCGCAGTAGAACCGCAAAGCGCTGCGATGGTGGCTGCGGATCTTGCGGAACGGCGCCGACCGCATGCTGCCGCCCTCGCGATGGCGGATTTCGACGGCCGGATCCAGTACGACCCGCCATCCGGCGCGGTGCATATCCAGCGCCATCTTGGTTTCCTCGAAGTACAGGAAGTACCGAGCGTCGAACCCGCCGACCGCATCGAAGGCCTCGCGGCGGAACAGCATGCAGCAGCCGGAGATCCAGTCGACATCGCTGACCGTGGTCACCGGATCGCCGAAATACGCGCGGGTCGCGGGATTGCCGGGCCACACACCACCGAGCAGGGCGTGTGCGATCCCCACTGCAAGCGACGGGAACCGACGGCCACTCGGGTAGGGCGTTCCGTCCAGCCGGGCTATCCGCGGTCCGATCATGCCGATCGTCGCGTCGGTCCGAGCGGTCTCGACAAGTGCCGCTATCGAACCCGGTGCGAGGTGTGTATCAGGGTTCGCGACCAGGATCCATTCGGCATTCGTCACGGCCGCGCCCTGGTTGATCGCGGCGGCCAGGCCGACGTTCTTGTGGTTGCGGATCACCGTCCCGCCGAATTCGTCGACAAGATCGGCGCTGTTATCGGTCGAGGTGTTGTCGACGCCGACCACCTCGAGCGTCAGCGGCTCGACGGCTGCGGGTAGCGATTTCAAGAAGGGCGGCAGGTCCTCGCCGCTCTGGTAGGTGACGAGGACGAGACCGACAGTCTTCTCATCGCGAGCGGGCATGCCCGCGAACCTAGCAGGACCCGAGCCGCACTGTGGTGCCGATCCCGAGATGCTTCGAACAGTTGGCACCCCGATGCCTCACCGATGCCGTGCAAACAGTTCCGCGCCGCCGTCGAAAGCCGACATCCGTCGGCAGGGCGGAATGGGCTGGGGAGCTGGCGTTGAACTGATTCGCCCGCGACCGGATGGGTACCGCCGCGATGAGGAGGAACGCACATGACGCGTCCAGTGCCACCGAATCCGAGCCCGATCCCGCCGACGCCGATCCCCGACCCGGTTCCGCCGATGCCGATCCCGGATCCGGTCCCACCGAGTCCTGGCCCCGAGCCGGTTCCCGGCCCGGAGCCGGTCCCTGACCCTGAGCCGTTCCCTCAGCCCGAACCTGCCCCCGGCCCCGATCCCTTCCCAACTCCGGAGCCCGCCCCCACCGCGATCCGGACTCAACACCACCGGAGCCCGGCACCGATCCGCACCCCGCACGATCCAACGCCCAGCCTCGATCCACAACAGTCACCACCAACGCCCAGCCCCAATCCACAACAGTCACCACCAACGCCCAGCCCCAATCCACAACAGTCACCACCAACGCTCGATCCCAATCCACCGCGCACACCACAGACCCCCGGCCCGCGAGGGCCCTACAGCACCCATGCACGGCCCCGATCCGCAGCCGTCCCACCAAGGCCCGGCAACGATCCGCAGCCTGCACCACCTCCGGAACCAGTTCCGACACCGACGCCGCCGATTCCCGACCCGGCACCACACCCGGATCCGAACCGGCCGCCACCGATCCCGAATCCCGGCGGACCGATCGATCCGATGGATCCCGGACTGCCGGATCCGCGTTGATTCCGAACCCCGAGAACAGTGCGATATCCATGAGTAACGCACCACCGCCGACTGCGCCCAGCCATGGCCGGAGACCACGAAGCAGTGTGGTCAGCGCCCGATCAATGCGGCGACCGCTTTGGGCGCGGCGAGCCATTCGCGAATATTGTTGCGCACCTTGGTTTTTCGCCTGCAGTCGCAGTAGGCAATGACACCGTCGGCGTCGATGCCCGCCGCGCGACACAGGGCGACCGCCCGTGGCAGATGCTGATATTGGGTAACGATGATCGCGCGGTCGATGCCGAATACGCTCTTGGCTCGCTCGCAGGTCGCGCGGGTCGACAATCCTTCGCCGTCGGAGCGCACCACCGCCGGATCGACGCCATGGTCGACGAGATACTTTGTCATTGCGGCGATTTCGTCTCCCGACGTGCCCGCGGCATCACCGGACACCAGGATCTCGTGCACCTTTCCGGCCCGCAACAATTCGATCGCCACATCGAGTCGCCCACGCAGATACGCCATCGGCGCTCCATCCGGCCCCACCTTGGCCCCCGGCACGATCACCACCGGGACCTTCGGCGCGGACGCGGGTCCGGATCGATGTCCGGACGACACCAGCCACAACCGGGTGTTGGCCCCGGCGACGACCAATGCCGCCCCGGCGACCAGCCCGACTCCTGCCCACCGCACCCGCGCCAGCTCACCCCGCCCTACCACGCCGAACTCTTCCGGTCGGTTACGCACTGCACGTGCCCGACCATACTGGCGCGGCTTCAAGCGATGCGCACACCACTGTCGAGATCACCGTCGAGCAGCGCGATGCCGAGCGTCGTCGCCTGATGCCGCATCGCATTGCGGTGCCGCCAGCTCTCGATCAGCCCGGCCTCCCGCAGGATCGTTGCGTGTTCACTGGCCGTCGCGGGTGAAACACCAAGTCGGCGTGCGAGTTCGGTGGTCGAGCAGCCTTCGGCGATCACCTGCAGCGCGGCGGCCCGCGTCCGGCCGAGCAGCGCGGTCAGCGCCTCATTGGTCGCCCGCGGACCCCATGCCGAGGCGAAATCGGCGAATTCGCGCAGCACCGGAACCACCAGCGTCATCGGCGAATCCTTGTCGATGGTGGATTTCAGCAACAGCGGCCCCGGCCAGGCGAACAGCGACGGAACAATGATCAATCCACGGCCATCGAGGTGTTCGTCGTGGCAGCCGGTCATGGCCAGCACCTCCAACACCGGCGCACGCCACCGCGTGAGCGGCGCAAGCGCGGCAAAGAGCCGTTCCACGCCCTCGGTGGCAAGGGTGCGGGCCATCCGTTCGGCGGCCACCTCGAGGTAGGACTGCAGATGCGCCCAGCGACCGGCGAACGCCGCCGAATGAAATGCCTGGACGGCAGCGGCTACATCGCGCCGCGCCGTACTATCGCGGTCGGACAGGCCGCGCGTCCACGTAGGTAGCGGACGCTCGCTCCGCGCGCGGCTGCGATCGGTATGCTCCACCTCCCTGCGGAGTTCCTCGCGCGAGGCCAGATGTAGCGCCTCGATTCCGGCCGAGATCGACCGTGCGCCGCGGGTCGGCGTGATCAGGTCGACGAAGGGATCGACGCCGGGGAACAGATCGGCGAGCATACCGAAGTCCTCCGGCATCGCACGCCGCACCTGACTGCGCCACCCGTCGTACAGCCGCGCGTCGGTGCGTTGCACCACCCTGGTGGCCAGCACGGTTTCCCCCATCGCGCCGAGCGGGGGCCCGATCCTGATGCGCGTCAGATCCTCAGGTGTGCAGTAGATCCGCTTCATACGCTGCCCCGCATCGCCGTGCCCAGGTATCGCACCACGGTACCCGCGATCACCGCGGACCTCGCACCATCACGGCGAGTACCGGATCCAACCGCACCAATTGCTGATCGGCGGCCGACGGCAGCGAGAACGTCACCGCCCAGCGCAACCGCATCGGCCACAACCGCTTCCGCCCAACCACCATCGCGCTATCGGCCAGTCGACCGACCGCCACCGCGAACCCACCGCCCGGCCGCACCACAACATCCTTCAACATCTCAGACTCCTGAATCGTCACTGTTCAGGAGCCTAGAAATCAGCAGCCCGGATCCTCACCATGTTTCGGCCGTGGCCTAAACACCGTCGAATCAGTGATCGTGATCGGCGAGGTCCGCCCGCGCCTGCTTCAGACCGTCGAGCAGGACCGCCTTGCCCGCCGCGAGATCCGCGCCACCGGGTGGGGTGAGGCCGAGGTCGAGCAGGTCCGCGAGCGTTTCGAGCACGTCGTCCGGGGAGGGCTGGTCGGCGTCTCGATCGTGCGGGAAGGTCTGCCGCAGGGCGGGGTGACGGTGTGAGGATGAAGGCGATGGCACGCGCGTCGACCTCGCGCCGGATGGTCCCGGCCTCCTGCATCACGCGCAGGAACTGGTGGGTACCGAGTGGTTTGCGCACGCGCTCGAAGAGGCATGGCAGCTCGAATTTTGGGAAGCCGGTCCGTATGAACAGCGCTCGAACCATCCCCGCGCGGTGGCGGCACCGGGTGGCGGTCGCGGTCGGCATGCTGGTCGTTGCCTGGGCGGCGGGGTGCGGCACGTCCAGGGAGGAGCAGGCGGTGCCGACGCCACCCGGCCCGGCCCCGATATCCGCGGTCACCATCACGATCGACAAGCAGACCTACAGCGCCACGCCCCCGATCACACCGGGCGCGGTCATCACGGTGATCAACCACGATGCGCTGAAACACAGCATCACCAGCAGAAAGCCCGGACTTTTCGACAACGAAATCGGTCCCGGTCAGACCATCACCTTCACCGCACCCGATGAAATCGGGTCACACCCTTACTACTGCAGATATTTCGCGCTCATGGACGGCTGGTTGAGCGTGCGTCATTGACGAAATCCGCAGCAGCGGTACCCGCCACATTCCCGGACACGCCGGAGCGGCTGCGACACCGCCACAGTAACTAGTGCTTTGCTGACTATCGCATCTGTCCCGAATGTGGAGGGAGTAGATCGTCGATGTCACGCATCATCAGCGCCGTTCTCGCCACTGTCTGCATGTCGTTCATCTGCGTCGCTCCCGCGGCGGCCACCACCGACAACGATGAAATCTCCGGTTCATCGGCCGGGTTCGCGTTCTCACTGGTCCGCGCGAGCACCAAGGTTCTGGCATTGACGGTTGTCCCCGCCCACCAGTTCGATTCGTTCGACAAGATCGTCACCCGCGAAAGCGGTTGGGACCCCTTCGCCACCAACCCGGTCTCCGGCGCCTATGGCATCGGACAGGCCCTGCCGCCGGAGAAGATGGCCACCCACGGCATGGACTGGCGCTTCAACCCGCTCACCCAGATCCGCTGGACCTACGACTACATGATCCAGCGCTACGGCAGCCCCGAACGCGCCTGGGCCTTTTGGCAAGCACACCACTGGTACTGAGTCGCTCGTCGAGTGCCCCGATAATTCGGGGCACGTTTCTCCCACTACCCCGGTAACACCGATCGCGACTCGTCCGATGTGCTGTCTGTGCACAAATTGGTTGCGGCACAGGGAAATTCGCGTTTGCGATCAGCTCGAGGGGAAGCCATGGGTATCAGGTCAACGGCGTTCGTCATGCTCGCGGCGAGCATTGCGATCGGCACTGCTGGGTGCGGCACGAACTCATCGCCGACTGTTGTCACCGCAGCATCCGCCCCGTCGGCGAGTTCGCCGAATGTGGTGCAGGCAGGCGCCACCGATCGTGCACAACCCGCGGCCGATCCGAAACCAGCCGCGACACCGGCGGCACCGGCACCCGAGCCCGCAGTGCATCCGAAACCCGTAGCGACACAGGAGCCTTCGGCCGCACCCGAGCCCGCGGCCGGTCCACAAACGGTAACGACCTCCGCGCCGGCGGAATCCGGGCCCTACGGCAGCGGACACGGTCTGTGCTTCGATGTGAACTCAGCACTCGCCGCCTCCGCGGTCGCTCAATTAGCGCCGCCACCGGCCGGTAGCGGCTGGGTCGTACAGGGCGGAAGCGGTGATCCGATTCAGGCGGGATGCTCGGGCGTGCTGTCGTGGATGCAGGTGGAATGGCAGGGAATTCATCCCGGAAGCCACATTCTGTTCTTCACCAACGGCACCTACCTCGGCACCGCCACGTCAAAGCCGTACGGCTACACCGAAATTCTCGGCAAGACCAAGGACACCGTCTCGGTCCAGTACCGATGGGCCAAGCCCGACGATGCGCTGTGCTGCCCACAGGGCGGCCCCAGTGTGGTGACGTTCAGCCTGAACGGCACCACGGTCCAAGCGAACGGGCAATTCCCGCCGGACAACTGAGGCGGCGCGTCACACGCAGTACTGGCAGGTCCCGCTGGCGGGGAGCTGGATGAAGCATTGCGCGCATACCGCCGGGCGGGTCGGCTGCGGCTTGGCCTCCTGCGCGGTCGCGCCCGCCGAGTGACGGCGTCCCGCCACCTTGGGAATGAGCGGCGGGACGGCCAGATCGACGGGCATGGTGGCCCCGTAGTGCTCGTAGCACTGCCACCGGGCGTAGGACGCATGCAACTCGAGGTCGTTCGGGATCGGTAGCCCCGCGAGTTCGAGCACGTATTTGTAGGTGTCGCCGACCGTGTGGTTGTCCTGCACGCACAATGAGGTCAGCGGCGGCTCGCCCGCATTGTGGCAGCGCCGCGCGACCTTGCGCAGAATGGCCGCCATCCAGGTCCGCGTCGGCGCCCCGGTCTGCACCCCCGACACGTCCTGCACCCGCTCGGCCAACTCCCCGACCGTAATGAAATGTCCGTACCCGGTGGCAATCTCGGCCAGCTCGGCATGCGCGGCAATCGCCCACGCCACCGTCGCCTCCCGCAATGACACCGGGTCGCCGTCACCTACCCGCCAAGCCCCAGCCGTCGCGGATAAAGAACTCTCGATCACCCGATCAAGTTATCGCGCCACCCCCCGATCCACCGAATGACCCGCCGCCGATGTGGGGCGTTGCACCACCCCGGCAGCACGGCCGTGTTCAAGACCACAACAAGTGACACTAGTTTGCTAGCATGCTAGCCTCGAGTGGTGGGCGACGAGGATGTGAAGCAGTTCAACGTGTACCTGCCGGTCGGACTGATCAAGCAGGTGAAGTTCCGTGCGATCGAGTCCGGCATGTCACTGTCGGCCCTGGTCGCCGAGGCACTGCGCGGCTACCTCGACGACACCCACGACCAGCAACCGTGATCGCGACAAGGAGATTCCATATGGCGACAGAAGGTATTCAGGGCGTCTTCGTCGAAACCCACAACTGGGGCAAGACGGCACGATTCTTCATGGCGCTCGGCTTCGAACCCGAATTCACCACCGACCACAACTCCGGCCTGTTCCGCAATGGCGACGGACCCTATGTCTTCATCGCCGAGATTCCGGCGAGCGAGACGCCGTCGACCCAACTCGTGCTGACGGTGACCGAACCCGATGCGTTCCGGCCCGGCAGCGATGTGGAGGTGGTTACACCGTTCGAGGAAACCCATTACGGGACAAAGGAAATGACCGTCCGCGACCCCGACGGACGGATCTGGAGTCTGCAGGTCGGAAAGCTCGGCTGAAGGAGTACATGTGCAGCAGATCATTGGTCCCGAGAGCACCGCGGAGCGGGTCGCACTGTGGCGCGCTCTGCATATCGAACTCGATCAATCGCCGCATGTCCTCGAAGACGAGGTAGGTCTTCGGCTGGTCGACCCGGCCCCGGGGTGGCGCGACCGAGCGGATATGGATCCCGAGCGGACCGCGCTCTCCCGCGCCTGCGTCACGGCGCGCGCCCGCTTCGTCGAAGATCTGGTGATCGAACAGGCCGCCCAGGGTGTCGACCAGTACGTCATCCTCGGGGCCGGTCTCGACACCTTCGCCCAGCGCCGACCCGAAATCGCGGCCCGCCTCACGGTATTCGAGGTCGACCAAGCCGGACCGCAGGCGTGGAAGCGCCAGCGGCTACTCGAACTCGGTTTCGGAATTCCGGAATGGCTGCGTCTGGTGCCGGTCGATTTCGAAACCGAATCCTGGTGGGACCGGCTCATTTCCGCAGGCTTCGATCCACAGCGGCGCGCGGTGGTGGTCTCGACGGGCGTCTCCATGTACCTCACCCGGGAGGCGAATATCCAGACGCTGCGTCATCTCGCGACGCTCGCCCCCGGTTCGACCTTCGTGACGACATTCCAGTTGCCCTTGGAACTGCTCGACGACGAGGAGCGCCCGATCCGTCAGGCGGTCGAGAATGCCGCGCGCGCAAGCGGAGTCCCGTTCCTCAGTATGTTCCGCCCCGACCAGCTGATCGGACTGGCCGAAGACGCGGGTTTCCCATCGGCGCAACATATTTCGACGTCGGCCATGACCCAGCTCTATTTCGCCGGGCGCACGGATGGGCTGCGACCCCCGAGCGCCGAGCAGATCCTGGTGGCGAAGACGTAGCCGAATTCGGCGATCATCCCGCGGGTAGCTGGGAACCCTGCCGAATCCCCGTGGCACCGTGATAGAAGTATCGGCCCAAACCGATGGTGAAAATGAGCATTCCGTACACCGAATGCTCGACCGAAGCGGTGAACAGCGATTGTGTCCGCAAATATCGCGTTGCGAAGATCCAGCCGCCGACACCGCTCATAACGACCGAGATCCAATTGCCGAACAGGATGTGCACATATCCGAACGCGACGGCGCTCGCGGCCACCAGCCCGGTGCCCTCGCCGAAGACCGGCGCGTACCGATGAAAGAGAAAGGAACGGAAGATCAGCTCCTGCGGGTACACGCTGAGCACGGGATACAGCACCATGACCGCCAGCCACAGCCAAGGATTGCGCCGAGGCAGGTCGAATAGGTCGTCCCGCCGCGCCAGCGCGACCGCCGCGGTGAGTGCCAGCGCGTTCCCGCCCGCAAGCGCGGCCATCGAGCGCGCCTGCGGCGGCAGCGCCTCGGTGCGCCACAGTGCGGCGCGGTCGAAATCGGGCGAGCGCCGCAGGTAGCCGGAAACCCCCAACGCCAGCGCGAGCAATGCGGGAATCGGAGGCCTGCCGCGCAATACCGCGTTGTACGCGGTCGCCCCGCCGAAGAACAGTGCCGCATACTCGGCGCCCAGATAAACCCGGCGCCACCGTCGAATCCGCACGACCACACCATAGTTCCCCGGCCAGCTCACCGCTCGTGTCGAACGCAACCGGATGCAGCGCGAGAAAAGGCCCTATGCCCTTGCCGGACATAGGGCCGCGGTCTCAGATCACTGTGCGGGCGGCTGGCATCCGGGCGGCGGGCCCTGCTGATCACCCGGCGGCGGGCCTTGGTGGTCACCGGGCGGCGGGCCCTGACGGTCACCAGGAGGCGGGCCCTGGTGGTCACCGGGCGGCGGCGGACACTGCTGTCCGGAGTCCGGTCCCTGGGGCTGGTCGGCGTTCGCGACACCAGCGCCGACGCCGAGCGCGCCGAATACCACGACACCGGCCGCGGCAGCCGTCACCAGCTTCGACTTAACTCCCATACATTCCTCCTGAGGGTGCATCTCGATCCGAAACCGTCGGCCGACATCTCGTGCCGACGCGAGAATCGTTGCGCCCCAACCTCTGTCCGGAATGTGAGCAACATTTGTGCCAGCTGTGAGCGTCGGATCCGGGTTTCGGTCATGATCGCCGCCCGAACCATCCGACACCGGCATGGATTACGTGCCCACCACGGAGCCGGGCCGCCGTATGCCACACCAGTGGCTCACGCCCGACCGCTCAACATTCGACGTCATCGGCGAATGGTTCACCCCGCTCACCCTGGACCCCCGCCACTGGAAGCAACAGGCCGCCGCGTCGTGGCCGCTCCACATCGAGCCCCTCACCAGCGAATACACCGATCGCTCCGACCTCGGTCCACGTGGAGCAGTGCTCATCCGGCCACGCGGGCGCCCGCTGGTCCGACCGACCACTCTGCCCTCCCCTGGCCCCTCATAGCGATGACGTGCTGAATCACCCCTGGCGGCCCACCGGATCGCCGGGCGAGCCGAGCGCATCACGAATCGTGTCGCGCAGCCAGCGCTGTGCCGGGTCGGCGTCGAGTCGTGCATGCCAGGCCAGCCGCACTTCGACTGCCGGCAGGGCCGCGGCGATGGGAAACCAGCGCAGGCCGAGGGCCCGGCCGTATTGTTCGGCGAGGCGCTGCGGGACGAGCCCGACGTATTGACTCGATGCGACCAGCAGCGCGGCGACGGCGAAGGTGGGGACGACGGCGGCGACGCGGCGTTGCAGGCCCACGGCATCGAGTGCGTCGTCGAGTGGTCCGCGAGCGCGGCCACGGCGGGAGGCCGAGACGTGGGGATGCTGGCACAGTTGCGCCAGCGTCGGGCGGCGGTGCCGACCGAGCGGGCTGTCGGCGCGGACGATCCCGACTATTCGTTCGCGATACAGCACGGCCGTCCGGATGTCGGGCGCCGCTTCGCCTGTGCCGATATCCAGATCGACCGAGCCGTCGCGAAGGGCATCGTTGCTTTCACTGCCCTCGGTGACGAAGCGCAGTGTCACGCCGGGGGCGAATGCGGCCGTGGCTTCGGCCGCCAGGGTCGCGGCCACACCGTCATTGATGCGAATCGTGAAGGTGCGCTTCAGTTCCGCGACCGTGATCTCGCGGTCGGCGCTGATCAGTGCCGACGCCTCGTCCAGCAGTGACCGCACCCGCGGCGCCGTGCGCAGCGCGAATGGTGTCGGGGCCATCCCGCGACCCGCACGCACCAGAATCGGGTCACCCATCGCCCGCCGCAACCGACCCAGCGCCCGGCTGGTCGCCGGGATGGACAGATGCAGGCGCTCGGAGGCGGCCGTGACGCTGCCGTCCTGGAGCAGCGCGTCGAATACGCGCAGCAGATTCAGATCGAGCTGCTCGGGCATAGTTGCACCGTACGCAAGGATCTCTTGTTGAAGTTGCGTGGCGCGGAGACCGCGCTGGTTCATAGCGTCGCAGCCATGTCATACAACATCTCGACCGCTCCGACCTCGCGAGACCCGTCGGCCCGTCCCGGCACGCAGCGCGGCCTGCTCGCGGCCATGTGCGCCTGCGTCGGGATCCTGCTCGTCGGCCTCGGGCTGTTCGCGGTCGGCGCGCTGCTGTCGGCGACGGCACCGAATGTGGCACTGCTGCTCACCGGCCGTGCGATCACAGGTGTCGGCGCCGCCGCCGTATTGCCCAATACGCTCGCCGTTCTGCTGCACGCCGTCCCCGTCGAACGCAAGAGCGCGACGATCGCCGTCTGGGCATCGATGACGGGTATCGGCGGAGTCGTCGGCAATGTCGGCGGCGGGGCGATCCTGTCGGGCGGAACTACTCGGGCTCTCCACGAGCGACGCACAGACGCCCTACCTCGCCTACGCCGCATGGCTCCTCGTGACGGGAGTCGGTGTGCTGCTTGCACTTCCGACACTCTCGGGAGCCATCGCAAGCTCGCTCCCACCAGACCAGGCCGGGGTCGGAGCCGGGTTGCAGGCCACCACCCGCGAATTCGGCAGCGCCCTCGGCGTCGCCGTCATCGGCACGTTGTTCACCGCCCGGTTCTTCGCCGCACTACCGCTGGACATCCGCACCGACCACGATCCGCACACCGTGGCCCGGGCACTCGCGACCACCACACCCGACCGCGCCAACGATGTCATCACCGCATTCGTCTCGGGCACGGACTTCGGACTGCGGGCGATCGGCATGACCGTACTCGTCCTCGGCGCGCTCGTCGTATTGCAGTCGCTGCTGTCGCGACGTGGACAGGCACGCTCGGCGGCAGGGTAATCAGCCATCACATGAATCTGAACTGCCGACGCGCGGGGTTGGTGATCTTCGAGCGCTCGCACCGGCTCGTCACGGCCGATGTCGGATAGATCTTCGAGAAGTTCTGTGCCGTGGACGGCGGTGAGGGAACATGGAGTGCGGCGCGGTGAGCGCCGTGCCGTCTTTTGAGTGTGTTCCGCGATCTACTTCCACCTACGCAGGAGGACGAAGATCCATGATGACTTTCCGGAACTACCGACGTCCTGCCCTTATCGCGACCGTCTTCGGCGTGCTGGGGCTGGCCGGAATATCGACCGCTGCTCCCGCTCTGGCCGCCAACAACATCGACGTCAGCGGCGTCGGCCCGGCCAATATCGGGGTCGACTACAGCTGCGATGCATCGGCAGGAGTGACCGCCATCAAGGCAATGGTGGGCGATCCCAACGCAGACAGTCCCTCGGCCACCGGCGCACAGAATGCCGTCACATGCGACGGAGCCCAGCATTCCGCCGTGATCATCCTCGCCGGAGCCGCCGGTCGGGATGCGCCATTGTCGGCGGGGCAGACGGTGCAAGTGCGGGTCGCGCTGGTCGATCGCGACGACACTGTCGTCTCCGGGCAGGCCAAGAAGGTCACGCTCGGGTAGGGCCGTACCCCGGCGGCGTATCGGCAGGCGGTTCGACAGCCACTGGGCAGGTCGATGCGACTGTCGGTGGCGCAGACGGGTTTTGCGCTAGCTATTGCGGACCCGGTAGCGCAGGTGGGTGACGCGCTCGCCCAGCACGACGGTCGGATCGTCGAGCAGGTGTGGACCGGCTCCGACGTGGTCGAAGAACGGGGTCCCGCCGCCGAGCACGACCGGGATCAGATCGATGTGGATCTCGTCGAGCAGCCCCGCCTCCAGGCATTGGCGGGCGATCGTTCCGGCGTTGACGGCGATGGCCTTGCCGCCGGCCACCTTCGATGCCTGCTCGAGCGCCGATTCGACGCCATCGGTGACGAAGGTGAACGGAGCGCCGGGGTGCTCGTCGATCCATTCGCGCGGAATGGTATGCGTGACAACGACTATCGGCCGATCGAGCGGGTGGATACCGCCCCAGCCGTCGATGAGGTCGAACAGTCGCCTGCCGACGACGAAGACTCCCAGACTGCCGACGTGCTCGCGCAGGTGCTGATAGTCGACCTCGGTGAGCCGGAACGGGATCTCCGGGTGGGTACTGGGGAATTCGTGATCGCCAGCGCTGTACCAAGCGAACAAATGCTCGAAGCCGCTCTCCTCGGGTCCGGCGATATAGCCGTCGACCGACATGCTGGCTCCTGTGATCACCTTGCGCATGGCGCACTCCTGGTTGTACGGATGGTTCGAAGTAGGTGACGGCCGAAGAGCCCGAAATTCATCGGTGGCGCGGAGGGCGATATGGCCGCTGATGCGCCGCGATGCCTGCGACAGCGATCTCGACCGCACGGCCTGATCCGCATGGCGGCGGTGCAGGGCGCACCTGAAGGTGTTCTCGACCGGATGGTGCTCCGGCAACCCGGGATCCGGCGTCACTGACATGGAGGTCGATGGTGCAGAAGCTGAGCCCCGGCGAATCCCCCGCCAGCCACTGGGACCACACGGCGGAGGTACAGAAGCAGCACTTCGCTTCCAGTGACCAGCGGCTCACCATGACGCTCGCGCTAGGGTCGAGGTCGATGTGGCGGCGATATTCCTACTTACGGCGTTGCAGGACGAGGAACGCCATCCAGGCCGCACCGCCGAGCACGAGCACGCCGACTATCCCGATGCTCGTCAACAGAAAGTCCACGCCCTCGATTCTAGATGTTCGCGAGTACCTTTGGTGGGCTTATCGATTCGACGGCACCGGGCTCGCGGCCCGAAGATGTGCGGCGTCCGGGACCACAGCCGAGGCCTGTCCCGCGGCGATCACGACCCGCCGAATCTCGCACTCACAGCCGACAATTCGCACCGCACTGGCCCCGAGCACGAACCGCGCGCCAAAGTTGTTCGGTCATCACCGGTGGTCGGCCGCGGTAGGAGGATTTCTCGTAGAGTTGGTAGCAGAGTGCAGTGACGGGTGAAGGGGCCGGATGTGTCCGCGACACTGGTGAAGGGCCAGAACGGCCCGTTGACGGTGACCGATGTGGTGGTCTCGGTGCAGGTTGCCGCGCCGGCGGAGGTGTCAGCGCTGCTGGTCACCGAGGCCGGGAAAGTTCGCTCTGACGCGGATTTCGTGTTCTTCGATCAGCCGACCGGTTCTGGTGTTCGCTTGCAGTCGATAGAACCCGGTCGGCCCGCCGCGTTGGCCGTGTCACTGCATCGGGTGCCAACGGATATCGCTCAGATCCGGGCGGTGATCACTCTTGATGATGCGAACAGTCGATTCGGTCGCATCGCCGCACCATCGGCAATCGTCTCCGATACTCGCGGTAATCGGTTGTACGAGTACCGGATCGAGGGTCTGAGCACCGAATCCGTCGTGATCGCCCTGGAACTGTACCGCCGCCAGGGCGGTTGGAAGGTCCGCGCGGTCGGACAGGGCTACGCAGGTGGATTCGCCGCCCTGGTCACCGACCACGGCGTGACCGTCGACGACGCACCCCGGCCGACCACCACACACACGCCAGCGCCGCCCATTGCTCCCAGCTACCCCGCACAACCCGCGCCGAGCTACCCGCCGCCAACCGCCGATCCGATGAATTCCACTCGGAGGCAGCAGCATCCGCCCGCAGCGTCCCACCCGCCTTCGACCGGCCATCACCCCCAAGGTGGCTATCCTCCGACGCCAGCTCCCGGCTCTGCGGGGCCGGGCCAAGGCCATCGGCCATCGCCAGGCGAGGTCAGTCTCTCCAAAAACCGTCCGGTCAGCCTGGCGAAGGGGCAGCGCGTCACGCTCCGCAAGGACGGTGGTGTCGCGCTGACCTATATCCGGATGGGTCTGGGCTGGGACCCCGTCAAGAAGGGCGGATTGTTCGGCGGTCGCACGATCGAGATCGATCTCGACGCCTGGGTGGCTCTGTTCGCCGAGGCGAATTTGGTTGATGTCGCCTACTACGGTCAACTCACCTCCAAGGACGGATCCATCCGCCACCAAGGCGACAACCTCACCGGCGAAGGCGAGGGCGACGACGAAGTGATCCTGGTCGACCTCACCCGGATCCCGGCCCACATCACCACCCTGCTGTTCGTCGTAACCTCCTACCAGGGCCAAACCTTCGAACAGGTCACCAATGCGTTCTGCCGCCTGGTCGACAGCACCACCGATGTCGAGCTCGCCCGATACTCACTGACCGGGGGCATGGCATTCACCGCAATCGCGATGGCCAAGGTCTTCCGCGTCGGCGGGGAGTGGAAACTGCAGGCACTAGGCGAAGGCTTCCAAGCCAAACACCCCGGTGAAGCGGTACCGCAACTGGGGCGGTTCATCACCGCCCGATGACCAGCCACGGTGCCAGCCCGCCGATTGCACCGAGATCTGATCGAACTGCCGCGGCGCATCGCCATCCAAGAGGTGATCGACCGTCTCAGTCCGCGAGTTCGGGCGGGAAGCCGCCCGTCGCAACAGGTCCCCAGCGTTCGATATCTATGCGCAACAGCGACTTGTTCTGCCGTGCCATGGCCTCGCGGTACTCGGCCCAGTCCGGATGTTCGCCGGAGATAGCGCGAAAGTATTCGACGAGACCGTCGAGGGCCTCCGGCATGTCCAGGACCTCGGCGCGGCCATCGACCTGTACATAGGGGCCGTTCCAGTCGTCGGACAGCACGCAGATCGACACGCGCGGGTCCCGTCGCGCGTTGCCGACCTTGGCGCGGGTCGGGTAGGTCGACACCACGATGCGGCCCTCGGGATCAATCCCGCAGGTTACCGGCGACAATTGCGGGCGGCCGTCGCCGCGGTTGGTGACCAGGACGCCGCGGTGGCGAGTACGCAGGAATTCCAGCAGTTCGGCTCGTTCGACCCGGTCGGCGGCGGCAATACGTGGCATGGTCGGGCTCCTGTCGTGGCAATGCCAGGGACAAAACGCAGTCGCCGGTCATCGTGTCACATCGATAGACCACACCGCTCCGACCGCCGCGGGCACACTGGTCGCGCTGCAACCGTCGCCATCAAGAGTCTCACCTGCAGATTTCGGGTCGGGAACCGGTTGTGGCGCAGCGCCGCCGGATCCGAATCCCGATCGCCTCGAGTCCCGGTCAACCTGGTCGCGCACCGGGTTCACCCCGCACCTGGCCCGGCCAGTTATGGCCCGGGCAGGTGATTCTCGCCCACCGCTAGCGATCCGGCCATCAGTGATAATGTTGACAATCGTTGTCTCCCAACATATTTGACACGCTAGAGCGGGATCGATCAGTGTGGTCGGCCGGGCGGCGGCCGAGAGAGGGAATCATGGGATTGCCAAGTGAATTCGGCAAGGCCGCCGGCGCGGGCATCGCGGCGCTCGCACTGCTCGCGCTGCTGCCCGGTACCGCGCAGGCGGCCATTGGCCGGGCCTCCTACGTCACTGCGGCGGGAAAGATCTTGTCGATCGAACGGCCGGACAGTGGCGCCTGTATCCAATTACAGGATGCCACAGTGCGTTTCGAGAACGGCACCAGCGACCGGGCCTACCTGTTCGGCGATTCCGCGTGCGGTGCGAGATCCGAGATAGCGGGTGTCGATCTCATCTGGAATGCTCCGGCCGGGGTGCAGGCCCTGTCCGTGCGCTTCGAGCCAACCGGGTAGCCCGCGGCATCGACGCCGGAAAGACCCGAAAACCCCCCTCCCGCAACCGTGGAGGCGTCACCGACCGGTGTGCTGGGGTGGATCAGGTGCGCGGAGGGCGGTCAGTTCATCAGCCATTCGGCGATGACTTGCGCGCTCGCGTCGAGGATGGCTTCACCCTCTGCGCGGTTGCGGCTCTGGGTGAACGGGCCCATCTCGAGGCCCGCACCCCCTGAGTCCCTGCCGCGCCGGCGACAGCTTCTATCACTCCCGGCCATCGAAGAACCGCTCCAGACCGTGCGCACGCACTGCCAGCACACGTCACGACACCTCGGCCTCTATCGACCCGCTGAACGGGGCGGGTGGGGCGGAGCCGCCGTAGTAGTCCGAGTCCGGGAGAGCCGGTCACATGGCGAAGTTGCGCCGTCTCACTCGGCGTTGGATCACTCTCGCAGAGAGTAGAGGTTCGGAAGGAGAAGACCTTTGGGTCGCCCGTCTTACCTGGACGCGAAAGCGCGAGGGGACAACAGCATGGCGGGAAAGCGTAGAGCATTGTGAAGGCGTTTATGGTGCTGCCGCGCAAGACCCGTGTGATATGGCGAAGACCAGACTGTTTGAAGCCCAGTTCCCGGAGATGGAAATGTGCATCCTCCGACATACAACGCCCGGAGCGGAGCCACCAGCATCAGGCGAATCCCCTTTGCTTCGCCCCAACCTTCCGGCTGGTGGGCGGTGGGCAACGAGCTCACTCAAGGGAACGGACGGGCCGCCTACGTCGCACTCGATACGTCCAGCGCAAGAGGAATTCGGGATCACCTACCGGGCGCGAGCCCCATGGTGACGGAGTGCCAATAGTAGTCGTGGGAGTAACGCCCCACCAGGGAGAGCGGGAAAGCCGCTTACAGGGCCAAGTGGCACAGGTGTCGAGATTGTCCGGAAAGACGAGGTATGCGTAATGCAGAGAGCCGAAGTCCTGATGGAGGTCATTCATGAACGCGGAAAGAGAGGATTGCCACTGGAGCGGTTGTATCGGCAGCTGTTCAATCCGGAGTTGTATCTGCGGGCCTACGGCAAGATCTACCGTAACGACGGTGCGATGACACCCGGATCCACCGCGGAGACCGTGGATGGCATGAGCTTGAAGAAGATTCAGGCGATCATCGACGCGCTGCGAGACGAGCGCTATCGATGGACTCCGGCCCGGCGAATCCACATTCCCAAAAGGAATGGGAAGACCCGGCCGCTGGGTCTACCGTCGTGGTCGGACAAACTGTTGCAGGAAGTGATCCGCTCCCTGCTGGAATCGTATTACGAGCCACGGTTTTCCGACCGCTCCCACGGCTTCCGTCCCGGAAAAGGGTGTCACACAGCGTTGGCGGAGATATCTCGGTCGTGGGGTAGTGTGACGTGGTTCGTCGAGGGAGATATCTCCCAGTGTTTCGACCGGCTGGATCATGGTGTGCTGCACTCGATTCTAGCCGAAGACATTCACGACAATCGCTTCCTGCGGTTGATCGACGGACTGCTCCAGGCTGGTTATCTGGAGGAATGGCGCTACCACGAAACACTCAGTGGCGCACCGCAAGGGGGTGTTCTGAGTCCCTTGCTCTCCAATATCTATCTGGACCGGTTGGACAAGTTTGTCGAGAAGACGCTTCTGCCCGTCTTCAACCAGGGAGCCCGGCGCAAGCCGTATCTGCCGTATACGCGGGTGCACAAGGCTGCCTGGAAGCTGGAGAAACGCGGACTGCGGGATGAAGCACGCCCACTGCGGCGTCAGTTGCAGGTGCTTCCCTCACACGATCCGAACGATCCTGGTTTCCGGCGGCTGTATTACGCCCGCTATGCCGACGATTGGCTGTTGGGGTTCTCGGGAACACGGCGGGAAGCCGAGCAGATCAAGGACGACATCGCCCGGTTCCTGCAGGATCAGTTGAAACTGGAGCTGTCCGGGGAGAAGACCCTGATCACACACGGGCGGACTCAGGCCGCTCGTTTCCTCGGTTATGAGATCGTGGTCCACCACGATGATGCCAAACGCGACCGGAACGGTCACCGCTCGATCAACGGGCAGATCGGTCTGAAAATGCCGATGGACGTCGTGCGGGACAAATGCAAACCCTATATGCGCCGTGGTAAACCGGCGGCTCTGCTGGCTCGTGCGCATGATTCGGATTTCCGGATCGTGGCACGGTATCAGTCCGAGTTCCGGGGCATCGCGGAGTATTACCGGCTGGCCTACAACCGGCACCGCCTCGGCCTGCTGCGGTGGATGATGGAGCGGTCATTGACCAAGACGCTGGGGCACAAGAACAAAATCAGCGTCAACAAGGTCTGGAACCGCTACCGCGCCACCTGGCCAACACCCGCTGGCCGTCGGCGGGGATTACAGGTCACGGTCGAACGCGGGACCGGGAAGAAAGCCCTAGTTGCCCGATGGGGCGGGGTTTCACTGGCCCGGCAACGGATCACGAAAGCACCTCTCACAGAAGATCTTCCGAAGATTTGGAGGAAGCGGCCAGCAGAACTCGTCGGCAGGCTCATAGTCGGTCGCTGCGAGCTTTGCAGCGCGCACACCGACGTCGAAGTGCACCACATTCGGCGTTTGAGCGACCTCCGCTTCGGAAAGCGGGCAGACAGGCCCGAATGGGTCGAGCAGATGGCTTCACGCCGCCGCAAAACCCTGATCGTCTGCCGTGACTGCCACGTCGGCATCCACGCCGGATGTTCGGATCGGCAGGATTCACGGAAACCGGCACTGGAGAGCCGGGTGCGGTCATAAGTCGCACGCCCGGTTCGGAGGGGGGCCGTCGGAAAAGGAGCCGCAGCAGCGGCCACCTCGTCGACGGCCTACCCAGCGGCGGCAGCGGGTTTCGCGAAGGTCCAGTACTACGCGGACGGTGCACAAGCTGCCGGTGAGGCTTTCGACATCCCTGGGGCAGTCGCCGACGAATCAGTCGGTGCCGTGCCGAGCGTTTGCCGATGCGGCGTCCAGCAGAGTTTGCGCTGCGGCTCGGGCCTGACGTGCGGGGGCCGGGGTGCCCGCGATGGCCGCGGTGGTTTGGGCGCCTTCGGCGAGTATGGCGATTTGGGGTGCCAGCTCAGGTGGGGCGCCGGCCTCGGCGACCAGGCGGGCGACGTATTCGCCGAAGGCGTCCTTCTGCGCCCGCACCGCCTCACTCACAGCCGGTGAGCCCGAACTCAACTCGCCGTAGGCGTTGATGAACGCGCAGCCCCGGAAGTCCGGCGCACGGAACCATGCGTCGAGGAAATCGAAGATCGCCAGCAACCGCTCTCGCGCGGTCATCGTCGGCCGCGCTGCCGACGCCAGGCCGTCGTCCCACATGGCAGACCGGTGCCGCAGCACCGCCGCAATCAGGTCGTCCTTCGAGCCGAACAGCGAATAGATGCGTTTGAGCGACACGCCAGCCGCCTCCCGCACCGCGTCCATGCCCACCGACTGAATTCCCCGCTCGTAGAACAGCGTGTCGGCAGCCCTGATGACCTGCTCACGCACGTCGCCGACAGGACGCTGCACCGTGTGAGTCACATCATGCTCTCTTTCGCTTGCGCCGAGAACGCACGTTCTCTAACCTAGCAGACATCGTGGAGAACGATCGTTCTCCACGATGAGGTCGAAGTCGTCCACACAATCGAGTCGCGAGGAGTCAGTCATGGGATTCATCACCGTCGGCACCGAGAACAGCACCACAGTCGAGTTGTACTACGAAGACCACGGCAGCGGACAGCCGGTCGTGCTGATCCACGGCTACCCGCTGGACGGCGCCAGCTGGGAACTGCAAGCGCGCGAACTGCTGGCGGCCGGTTTCCGGGTGATCACCTACGATCGCCGCGGGTTCGGGCGATCGTCGAAGGTCGGCGAGGGGTACGACTACGACACCTTCGCCGCCGATCTGAATGCGGTATTGACGGCATTGGACCTGCGCGAGGTCATCCTGGTCGGCTTCTCTATGGGCACGGGCGAACTGGCTCGCTACATCAAGAACTACGGACCCGAGCGGGTCGCCAAGCTGGCATTCCTGGCTTCATTGGAACCGTTCCTGGTGCAGCGCGACGACAATCCCGAGGGCGTGCCGCAGGAGGTCTTCGACGGCATCGCCGCCGCCGCGCGGTCCGACCGCTACGCCTGGTACACGCAGTTCTACAAGAACTTCTACAACCTCGACGAGACGCTCGGCACACGCATCAGCGAAGAGGTCGTCCGGGCGAACTGGAATACCGCCACCACCAGCGCACCGGTCGCCGCCTACGCCGTCGTCCCGGCATGGATCGAGGACTTCCGCCCCGATGTCGATGCCGTGCGCACCACCCAACTGCCGACACTGATCCTGCACGGCACCAAGGACAACATCCTGCCGGTGGACGCCTCGGGCCGCCGGTTCGCAGCACTGGTCCCGCACGCGGAATACGTCGAAATCGACGGCGCGCCCCACGGCCTGCTGTGGACCCATGCCGACGAGGTCAACACAGCGCTCCTGGGCTTCGTGAAAGCCTGACCGCGGAACGCGAAGGGCCGGCCGGGTGAACCATCTGGCCGTCCGCAAGCGATTCGAAGAAGGCGTGCGGACCCGCTCGCCACCCGCACTCGGCCTGGTCGGCGGTTCGGCCGCGACTTCCTGGCCGCACTGTTGAGGCAGCAGTATGCATGGGTGAAATCTCCTGGAGCACAGGGGAAGTCGGTCAGCTGTCAGGCCGGTCTGCCGGGCCGAGGTGATGGGCAAAGCCGTCGATCATGGCGGTAAGGCCGATATCGAAGTGGTTGCTGTCCAAGCAGTACGGACACACAACTTCGCTCCGACTGTGCCGGCCGCAGCAGGGAAACGGTTCGGATAACTACATGAACACTGCAAAGCCGCGGGTCGTTGACCTGCGGCTTTGCTGCGTTGCGGGCCTAACGCTCCACAAACCGGACTCTCTGACGGTGGAAGGTCCAGAGATCCGGATCATGTCTGCCGGCACCGGCCGTGCCCCCTACGGGCCGGTGATGGCGATCATCGACCAGGGTCACCAGCCGCCATCGTGCGGAATCGGGCGTTGCGGGATCGGACGCACGTTATATATCTCAGCGGCCCCACCACCGTCGTCCCCGTCTTCCGCATCCCCCAACCACCCACCCGGCACCAGCTGCCACCGCAAACGCAAAAAAGGCCCTGACCGGCGATAAACCGCTGGTCAAGGCCTCCAAGAGCAGTGTTTGCGCAATAGCAAACCTGGTGGAGCTAAGGGGACTCGAACCCCTGACCCCCACACTGCCAGTGTGGTGCGCTACCAGCTGCGCCATAGCCCCGAATGGGTTGCTTTCAGGTTTCCCTGACTGCCTGAACGAAGTTACACCACTGGCATGTCGGCAACCAAATCGCCTTGATTCGGGGGTAGCGGAAGGGATTGTTCGAACCTAGAATCGAACACATGTTCGATAGCGATGATCTCTCATCCGTGGACTTCGGGGCCATGAGTGACGAGGGGCTGATCGAGGCCCTTCGGGCGGCGCACGGGCGGGCGGCAATGGCGCAGGCCGCCGAGGTGTTCGCGGTGCGGGAGTTGTATCGGCGGCATCGGGCCGAGAGTGCGGAGCCGGGGCCCGGCGGGGTGCGGGCCGGGGAGTTCGCGGCCAGTGAGGCCGCCGTGGCTCTGCAGGTCGACGAGGGCACGGCGGGGGCGTTGATCGATATCGGTCTGGCACTGGAGGATTCATTGCCGCAGACGCGGGCGGCGTTTGCCGCGGGGCGGATCGATCTGGCGAAGGTGCGGGTGATCGTGGACAACACCCGGGCGGTGGCGAGGGAGGTGCTGGATGTTCTCGAGCCGCGGCTGCTGGATGCGGCAGGGCGGAACAATTCGATGCGGCTGCGGCAGGCGGCGCGGCGGTGGGCGGCGCGGTTGGATCCGGGCGGGACGCAGCGACGGCGGGAGTTGCGCCAGGACGAGCGGGATGTGCGGCTGCGGGCAGTGCAGGACGACATGGCGGTGTTCGACGGGTTGCTCCCCGCACCGGGTGCGCAGACGGTTGCGATGCGGTTGCGGGAGATGGGTCTGCAGGTGTGCGCATCGGATCCGCGGAGCATGCCGCAGCGGCGGGCCGATGCCCTGGTGGCCTTGGCGGATGGGTCGGGGCGGCTGCGATGCCATTGCGGGCGCGGTACGCGGTGTCCGAAGTTCGGGGTGCCGATCGAGAAGCCGCGCAGGCCCTTGATCCAGATCGGGATTCCGGCGGATACCCTGCTCGGCATTCAGGAGGCACCGGCTTTTCTCGCCGGGTATGGGCCGATCGATGCGGCGCTGGCCCGGATTCTGGCCGAACACGCGCGCTTCCAAGTGATTCCGGAGCGCTCGGCCGCCGCCGACGACCCGCCCGCGGCCGAGGAGGCGGTGCAATGGCGGCCATCGCCGCGACTGGAACGTGAGGTGCGCGCGATGGACGGTATGTGCCGCTTTCCGGGTTGCGTCATGCCCGCCGCGGAATCCGAACTGGACCACAATCACGCCAACGACCGGCGGCCCGACCGCAGCGGACGAACCATACGCACCAACCTGGCCGTGCTGTGTACCCGCCACCATCGCCTGAAGACGTTGGCGGACAACGAAAGACTCCCCTGGCGCACCTGGCGCGCCGACCTCGACCGCCTGCAATGGACCGCACCAACCGGAGATATCCACACCACGGTCCGCGAAGGCGCCCGCTACCTCTTCCCAGACACCGACGCCGACGCCCCCGCCCCATACACCGGCCATCACCGATCCGAGCCGAACGAAGCACCCGCGACAATCCCCGGCCGCCTCGCCGATCGCCCAACCGCCGAAGACATCGCCTACCCCCTCGACGGCTACATCGTCATACACGGCCAACTACGCCGAATCCGCCCCGAAGACGAGATCCCCGACGACAAACCACAACCAGCCCGAGCCCCCAGCGACTGACACCCCCTGCTGGCCATCGCGGGCCAACGCAATCACCACCGCAGGGGTCACCACCGGGTCCATCAGACAATCTCCCCCCGAGTTCCGCCGTCTGGGTCGCAGCTGGATCCTCCACAACCAGCCCCAACGCCTCGGCAACCACTGCACGAGCACTGAGCAACTGACACCACCCCCACCGCCATCGCGGTTCGACAGCGACAGCCACCGCGGCAGCGGCTCCGTCACCCAGTACACCGGCCACCACCGATCCGAACCGAACGAAGCACGTCTCTGACGATCCCGGTCCGTCCCGCCCGATCACCAGGTCCGCCGTAATGGCACCCCGCCCCGACTTCCGCCGCCTCGGTCACGAATGAAATCCGCCACGACCACCCCCAATGCCCACCCACAGCCCGCAACCCACCACCACCCAGCAGCCATCATGACTCCACACACAACGGGCGCACGGCTGGTCCCCGACATCCGTGCGGCTGCCCTGGTACGGCTTACGGCTGGTCAGGGCCGCCCAGGCGGTGCCACAACCTCGCATCGTCGTTCGCTACAACGCACGCTCGATTGCACGTCAGAGTCGTGCTCACCCGGCCTTGTCGGGCATCAGGGCCCTAGAAGCCCCGCTACGAGCCCGATTCCGGTATCGCATCGACAGCGCTCTGCCGCTTCTGTCGGGCGGCGCCAAACCAGTCTCCACACCGGAATACTCGATTTGATCGGACCCGTGAATCGGAGTGTGTTGGATTCACAATTACCCCGGCAGATGACTGCTGCACCATGTGTAACAGCGAGGGGCCATCTGAAGCCGCTGCCGAATCGGACATTCATCCCAGGAATCGCCGCGAAAACGCGATGCAGGTCACTATTTCACAGTGATCCCGAACACATAACGTAACTATCACGACCAACCGCAGATATACATTTTTACCCATTCGAACTGCGGGAATATCAAAAACCCTGGCTCTGCGCTTCAGGCAATTCGGACGTTATCTCTACGTGATCTGCGGCGAATTCTTCGCTACCGTCGTCGACAGCCCTGATCAACGAGACGGGCTCGAACGCGAACCGCCGAACGCCGGTAACCCTGCCCCGCGGTTCCGAGGATCCCCGACATCGCTGGGGGCAGGGACACGGCGGTAAGTCCGCCGGGGCCGAGCGGGCGCAGCCAGGAAAACACATGACTCAGAACCGCAAGTTCACCCGCGCCCTCGGTATCGCCGCCGTCGCCGGTGCCATCGCCGCAGTTCCGTTCGGTCTGTCCACCGCCACCGCGTCGGCCGCCGGCCACAACTGGGACGCCGTTGCCCAGTGCGAGAGCAGCGGCAACTGGGGTACCGACACCGGTAACGGCTTCGCCGGCGGCCTGCAGTTCACGCAGAGCACCTGGGCCGCCAATGGCGGTTCGGGCAGCCCGAGCGGCGCCAGCCGTGACGAGCAGATCCGCGTCGCCGAGAATGTGCTCGCCACCCAGGGCCCGGGTGCGTGGCCCGTGTGCGGCGCCTACCTGTAAGCCCAGATCTCCCCAACGGGGTCCGTGCCAGCGGCACGGACCCCGTTGTCGTCGGCCCGCACACCGGACTCCGCACCACTGAAATCGATAGCACCGGAGCTATTTCCAGCAATCATCCGGACACCGAGCAACTATTTCCAGCGATACGCGTTGACCACCCGCGCCACATCGGATTCGAACATCCCTCCGTGATAGTGGAATTCGCGATTCCCGCGCGCGCTCGCACAGTCAACTACCAGTCCCGCTCACCGGTACCGCGCATTTCAGTTGCGCAATCAATCGGTCTCATGGCCCGAAACACCTGCGGTAAGTGATCCATATCACTACCCTGTTTCCACCCGGCAACTCGTCCTGGCCCGCGGACGGTTCAGGTTCCTTACGAAATGCCGTGGCTAGAAAGGCATCTCGACCATGAGCTCGACCCGGACCGCTGAGCCGCCGACCCTACTGACGGGGCTGTGGCAGCGCAAGCTACCGCACTATCCCGATACTCCCGCCCGCTCCTGGTATCTGGCCCTGGTGGTCATCACATCAGTGGCGCTGTACTACCAGTTGTTCGTCACCGGAGCGGTGGGCAATGAGCTGATCGCCTACTTCCACCTATCCTTCCGGTACTTCGTCGGGATCTTCATCGCGGGTGCCGCATTCGGCGCGGCCGCCTCGGTGCTCGCCGGTCTGCTCGACCGCTGGGGACGAGCCAATATCGTCGCCTACGGCGTGGTGATCTGCTCCCTGCTCACCCTGTTCGCCGTGCCCGCGACCACCAGCAAGGAGGCCTATCTCGTCGTTTACTGCGTGGTGAGCATTGTCGAGGGCGCGGTACTGGTCGCCACACCGGCATTGATTCGTGACTTCTCCCCACAGCTGGGCCGGGCCTCGGCCATGGGCTTCTGGACCCTCGGGCCGGTGCTCGGCGCCTTGATCACCACCGAGATCTCCACGCACACCCTCGATGCCCATCCCGATTGGCAGTACCACTATCGGCTCTGCGGTGTGATCAGCATGGTCATCGCGGTATTCGCGGTGATCGGATTGCGTGAACTGAGTCCGGCGCTGCGCGACCAGATCATGGTGTCCCTGCGCGACCGCGCGCTGATCGAAGCGCGGGCGCGCGGGCTGGACGTCAGCACGCTGGAACAAGGGCAATGGCGGCAGATGCTGCGCGTCAATATCGTCGGCTCGGCGCTGGCGATCAGCCTGTTCCTCGCCTACTTCTACACGATCGTGTCATTCCTACCCGTTTATATGGCAACCATTTTCGGGTTCAGTTCGGCCAAGGCCAATGCCCTCGGAAATTGGTATTGGATCGCCAATGCGATCGCGCTCGTGCTGGCAGGCATCATTTCGGACTACCTCAAGGTGCGCAAGCCGTTCATGATCATCGGCGCGCTCATCAGCATTGTCGGATTGTTCGTATTCCTCGGCTATACGGAGAAGCCCGACACCGGGTACTACACGTTCGCATTGTGGCTCAGTGTCATCGCGGTCGGCGCGGGCATCGCCTACGCCACCTGGATGGCCAGCTTCACCGAGACCGTGGAGAACCGGAATCCGGCCGCGACCGCGGTGGGTCTCGCGGTCTGGGGCGGCACGCTACGCGGCGTCGTCACCATTGTGCTGTTCGGCTTGCTGATCGTGATCAATACCGCTGGCACGCTGGTCAACTACGGTCCTCGCCTCGCCGAGATCCAGCACAAGTACGGTCCACAGCTCGCAACCATTCAGACGGTCGGCCCGGACACCCTCGCGGCACTGCAGAAGAACCCCAATGATCCGGCCGCACAGGTCGCGGCGCTCACCAACTTGACCGGCGCGTCACCCGCCGATATCCAGACGACCATCGGCCTCAATACCCGCTATCCGCAGGAGCTGGCGACACTACAGGCGATCGACCCGGCCACCTTGGCGACGCTGTCCACCAATCCGGCCGATGCCACGGCCGGGCTCGCGGCGGTCGGCCAGGTCGCGAAGAAATTCGCCATCCCGGTGGACCAGGCCATCGCACGCCTGCAGGCGACCCAGCAGCTCCCGGCCGCCGATCTCGCCGTCGCCGCCAAGGTGGGCCCCAAGCTCACGCAGGCGACGGCGCAGTTGCAGTCGGTCGGCACCATCCCCGTCGATGACCAGGCATATCTGGCCGCCCACGCCACCGAGGTGCAGCAGGCGGCCAAGGATTCGCCCGGACAGTGGAAGCGCTGGTGGTGGATCTGCCTGATCGCGCAGGTCGTATTCCTGCCGTTCGTATTCCTGATGTCCGGACATTGGAGCCCGAAGCAGGCCGCCGCGGAGGCGAAGGCGCACGACGAGCGCGTCGAGCGCGAACTCGCAGCGATCAAGGAAGAACCGGAACCGGAACCAGCCGAATAGCAAGTCGTGGGGGGGGGGGGGGGGGGGGGGGGGGGGCCCCCCCCCCCCCCCTGTGTGGTGGTGGCGACCCACCTGGGGTGGTTGGTGTTGGATTGGTGTTGG
>NZ_JBEXLC010000029.1:0-70354 GCF_040609795.1 Nocardia sp. NPDC004604 | reverse complement strand
CTTCCGCACCACCCGCACCGACCGCACCGGACCCTGCTGAACCATGCAACACCTCGACTCCCGTCAGTTGTTGCATCGACCGCGTGAACCCAAGGCATATTCGACCGCCACATGACTACGCTCGGCGAGTGGTCGGAGTGGGTAGCGCAGCAATTTATCTGGACGGGCACTAGCTCCCAGCGGCACGGTCGACACGTTGGCGGCTGAGGCATGGGGTCGGAGCATTGTTGGGGCGGTCAGGGAATTCAGGGAATTCGGTGGTGCCATCCCCTACGAATCCGCATGGGCTGCCGTGCACGAACGCCATCAGTACTCCCGCGAAGCGTCCGGCTTCATCCGGCCCGCGTTGATCAGCGTTTGCCGTGCCGCCGCCTCACGCGGACATTGATCGGCACGACATACCTTGTGCCGCTGCATGGTCGAGTGCGCTTCGGTAATGCTGAGCGCGTGGTCTGGTGCCTCATGGGGCCACCCGCGAGGCCACAATCCGGTGTCGGGCTGGGGAGCACCGACCCGGTCGCGTCGGCGCGCGGCCCGCCATTCGTCCTGTACGCGGTCGACGATCGCTTGTACCGACGTGTCGTCGGGCTCGGCCTCTCGCCACCAGTTGAACCCCATCGCGTCTCACCCCTGCCGTCTATGCCTGTTGTTGGTTGCACGCCACCCGGCGAGGCGATGAACACCGCGAACCGCCCACTGCTGGTGAAGCATCCGCATCGGAAGAGGTTTTCGGAGCGCGCCCGCCGGGTGGGTGCTGGGTCTCAGCGTCGCACCCGAACAAGCTCGTGACACCTGTGTGGCAGTTCAATCTTCGTCAGGTTTGTGGGTGCGCTGACCTGCGGTTTCCATCATAAATCCGCCTTTTACCCATTGGAATGGGTAAGTTCCAACTGCCGCAGTGGTTCCTGAACACAGAGGGGGATACACATGGGAGTCTCATCAGGGGCGCCGAGGGCGTGACTCGGGAAACAACCGTTGAGCCCGCAGGCACGCGGTCGCGAGATGGCTGCTGCGGGTAGGAAGTTGTGGGCGGAGTTGGGGTCGGTGAGAACCGCGGCTACAGAACTTTTGGCCTGGTACCCAGACGTGCCGAGTCTGCAGGCATACCGGTATGCAGCCGGTTTGTCTCAAGATCTCGCAGCTGAGCGCTACAACGAAGTCACGGGCAATCAGACAAGTCTGGGCGGCACCACTATCAACGCCTGGGAAACATGGGCGCGAGGACGTGGTCAAGGATCGCCGCCGTCATTCTCCAGCGTTCTGATCTTGTGTGCCGCCTATGGCCGCGGACCGCTTGGAGTATCGGAAGAGTGCGTGTCGCCAACCGAGTTGATAGCCGAGGCTTACGAGCGCCTGCCGATCGAGGATCAGCTGTCGCTCAAGCAGTACACAGCAAACAATCGAGCTCAATTGGGAACCGCGCGTGAGCAGACGCCTGCCAAATCATCAAAAGACGACGTCGATTCGGTTTCGGATAGAACGACAAGCCAGGTGGGCGGCGAGTTCACTCTTTCGGTGCCGACGATTGAATACGGCAATTCCGACATCGTCGTATGCTCGCTGCCGAATCCGCAACCAGGTCAGCTACTGGATTTGACGTGGGAAACATTCGGGGGCGGCATCGAACGCCTGTCACGGCAGATCAAGAACCTCGGCAAACGCTTGGATGTCGACGCATGCTTCGGCGTGAACGAAGCCGGACTTGTAATGGCAACTTTCCTTGCTTCATCTCGCTTCTCCCGCTGCAAGATCGGCTACCTCCGTTGCAATAAGATCCGGGACGGGATCAATCTGGACGATGCGTCGCATTTCCCCGAAACCAGACCAGCTCCTACCATCTTTATCTGCGACTTCGAGGTCAAGCACGCCGACGTGGTCGGTTATCTCGCCAGCCGGGTTCGAGAGCAGTATCCGAAAGCCGAGCTGTATTTCGCCGTATTCGGCGCAATAACCAAAGGCCGTAACCTGGAAGTAGGCAGTTTCGATGATCTGACCGGGGCCGAAATCATGCGCGCGGCAGGCTTCGAAGCTATCTTTATCGCAGCCACGATGAGCCCACCCGGAATCGAACCTCCACTGGAGTTGCGATGACACCCGCAAGAGGCGATAGCTCGATGAACAGCTCGAGCATGGCCCCCGACCTCGCGCGACGCATCGCCGCGGCAGTGCGCCAGATGATCGAAGAGATCCGTCCACGATTAATCGATGCTGCACTCACCGGCCGCCGCGCAGAAAATGAGAACCTCCGTCACAGAGACAACTTCCTGTCCGACTATGACCTGTGGATGCATGAACGGTACAAAGAGGTGCTGGTCGAACATATCCCCTCGTTCGTTTACGCATCAGAGGAAGCCGATCCGGAAGTCATCGGAAAAGAAGCCGATCCAGATCTATGCGTGCTGATCGATCCTCTGGATACCAGCGAACTGGCAGTACGTGGACTGTGCGGTTATACGCATATCATGGTTTACTCGCGCACCCTGGCTCGCCCGATTATTGCGGTGGTCGGAGATATTTTCCATCATATCCAGATATATTTGGCGGCCCGACAGGACAAAGGCGATGATCGAGCGCTCATGATAACCGCCGACGGCCGCGAACACATTCTTGACAGCCCCTCGGGCACGAGCCTTTCCGAGGCACTGGTCACAAATTATATGATGCGCCCCGAACAGCGATTCCAACCGCTCGCTAGAGAACATCGACTTATAGAGGCACTCAGCGAACCATCTCGCGATGGAAAAGCGAGAGGTCGCATTGGTGTCGATTTCGGCTCGATTGGATTGTGCCATGTTGCCGCCGGATTCTCTGACGCCATGGTGGAATTTGCCAAGGGATTCGCGATCTGGGACCTTTCCCCTGGTCACTATATTCTGCACGCCGCAGGAGGCAGCGTGGTAGATCTGCGCGGAGCAGCAATCCCGCTGAACTACGATCTGGGTTCATTATCGGACATCAAGAACGCAATGAACCGGCGCCAGAAGTTCATTGCCGCCGGAAATCTCAACCTGGCAAACGAAATCCGCGAGACGCTCCTTACAGAAGACCGCCGGTAGCCGCAAAGCCGGTGAGTCACTGCGTATCTCGACTGACCGCCGGTCACCGCAAGAAAAGGCCGAAGGCCGGTCCACCAGGTGGTGGACCGGCCTTCGGGGCTAAAGGTGTTGCTGGGGAGCGGGACTCAGAAGTCCATGCCGCCCATGCCACCGGTCGGGTCGCCCGCGGGAGCGGCGGCCTTCTCCGGCTTGTCGGCAACAACGGCCTCGGTGGTCAGGAACAGGGCCGCGATGGAGGCCGCGTTCTGCAGGGCCGAACGGGTGACCTTGACCGGGTCGGCGACACCGGCGGCCAGCAGGTCCTGGTACTCGCCCGAGTCGGCGTTCAGGCCGTGGCCCGCCGGAAGGTTGGAGACCTTCTCGGCGACAACGCCGGGCTCGAGGCCCGCGTTGAACGCGATCTGCTTCAGCGGAGCCGACAGCGCGACACGCACGATGTTCGCACCGGTCGCCTCGTCACCGGTCAGCTTCAGGTCGTCCAGAGCCGGAGCCGACTGCAGCAGGGCCACGCCACCACCGGCGACGATGCCCTCCTCGACGGCGGCCTTGGCGTTGCGCACGGCATCCTCGATGCGGTGCTTGCGCTCCTTGAGCTCGACCTCGGTCGCGGCACCGGCCTTGATCACCGCAACACCGCCGGCCAGCTTGGCCAGGCGCTCCTGCAGCTTCTCGCGGTCGTAGTCGGAGTCCGAGTTCTCGATCTCGGTGCGGATCTGCGCAACGCGGCCCTTGATGGCCTCCGCGTCGCCCGCGCCCTCGACGATGGTGGTCTCGTCCTTGGTGATGACGACCTTGCGGGCCTGGCCGAGCAGCTCGATGCCAGCGGTCTCCAGGGAGAGGCCGACCTCTTCGCTGATGACCTCGCCACCGGTCAGGATGGCGATATCGGCGAGCTGCGCCTTGCGACGGTCACCGAAGCCCGGCGCCTTGACGGCAACGGACTTGAAGGTGCCGCGGATCTTGTTCACGACCAGGGTCGACAGGGCCTCGCCCTCGACGTCCTCGGCGATGATCAGCAGCGGCTTACCGGCCTGGATGACCTTCTCCAGCAGCGGCAGCAGGTCCTTGACGGTGGAAACCTTGGAACCGACGAGCAGGATGTACGGATCCTCGAGGACCGCTTCCTGACGCTCCGGGTCGGTCACGAAGTAGCCGGAGATGTAGCCCTTGTCGAAGCGCATACCCTCGGTGAGCTCCAGCTGGAGCCCGAAGGTGTTGCTCTCCTCGACGGTGATGACGCCTTCCTTGCCGACCTTGTCCATGGCCTCGGCGATCAGCTCACCGATGGACGAGTCGCCAGCCGAGATACCGGCGGTGGCAGCGATCTGCTCCTTGGTCTCGACCTCCTTGGCGGTGTCGAGCAGCTTGGTGGTGACGGCCTCGACGGCCTTCTCGATACCGCGCTTCAGGCCGAGGGGGTTGGCGCCAGCGGCGACATTGCGCAGGCCCTCACGTACGAGCGCCTGGGCCAGCACGGTGGCGGTGGTGGTGCCGTCACCAGCGACGTCGTCGGTCTTCTTGGCGACTTCCTTGACCAGCTCGGCGCCGATCTTCTCGTACGGGTCCTCCAGGTCGATCTCCTTGGCGATGGAAACACCATCGTTGGTGATCGTGGGGGCACCCCACTTCTTCTCCAGGACAACGTTGCGACCCTTCGGGCCCAGCGTCACCTTGACCGCGTCGGCGAGGGCGTTCAAGCCCCGCTCGAGGCCGCGACGGGCCTCTTCGTCGTACGCAATTGTCTTGGCCATTGCGTTGAGATCCTCCACATGTATATGGCTGACACACAGGACGACCGCAGGTTGGATCGCCCCATTTACGCTGGCCAGGTTCGGTGCCCGCGACGGACGACCGAGGGTGTCGATGGAACCCGGTCTCACCGTCCCGACCTGGCACTCACACGTCGAGAGTGCCAAAGCCCTTTTTAGCACTCAGGGGTATCGAGTGCAAGGTCCGCCCCTCAGGCGGAGCGGCGGTCGTCCACCCGGAGTATCAACGCGACGAACGCGTCGGCCCGGCGCTGCTCGGGCGTGCGTGGTTCTCCCTCATCGACCGTTACGAGTTCCGCATCGTTGAGCAGCAGCTCAGCCTCCACCCGCATGATCGCCCGAATGAACGGCGGCGCGACATCCGGTGGTAGGTCGCCGTTGATGATGTAGCTGCCATCGGGCTGCGATTCGGTGGACACATAGGTCAGCGCGCGCTCGAGATCAGCGCGTCGTTCCCCCGCAACTAGGTCGGAATCCGCGACGTCCGCCATTGCTATAGCTTACCGGTGCGCCGGATCAGGTCTTTTTCGACAGGCCGAGCAGTATCGGATCGACACCGGCACCGCCCCCGTGCCACCAGCAAACCACTGTCCGCCAACCACTTCCGATGCACCCGCACCGGCGCGGGTCCGCGGACGCCCGGAATCGGGTGGTGCGCCGGGCGGCTCTTGCCGACCTAAAGTAGCCGAGTGAGTGAAAGTCCCGGCTGGAGCGCTATCGACGCCGCGTTGGCACAGCTGTACCACGACATCGAACCCAGTCATTGGGGGACGCAGCTGCCCTGGTCACTGGGCGGTCCCGATCCACTGGACGGCATCAGCGCCTATCCGCGCACCGAACCGGTTCCGCACTGGCATTACGTCAGCTATGGCATGACCGAGCTGCACGAAAAGGAATGGGACAATCCGGACGAATCGGGCTGGGGATTCGAGTTCACCTTCCGGCTCGTCCGACAGCCGCACGACCGGCAACCACCGGTCTGGCCCGCCGACTTCCTGCAGAATCTTGCCCGCTACGTATTCCAGTCCGGGAATGGGTTCGCGCCCGGCCACACCATCAAGGCCAATGGTCCGATCGCCGCCGAGCGCGCGGATTCGGATATCCACGCCGTCGCCTTCACCGTTGATCCGGAGCTGGGCGTCATCGACACGCCGCACGGGCGCGTCCAGTTCCTGCAGATCGTCGGGCTGACCATGCCGGAGTACCGGGCCGCACAGGGCGGGCACACCCTCGCGGTGCTCGACGAACTGGCGTCACAGCTACCGCTGCTCGTCACCGATATCGACCGCGGACCGCTGATCGAGGAACCGAAGGCCAAGGCGATGTGGCCGCGCTGGGGCGGGGGTCTGCGCGGGCGGGCGTAGATTTCGCAGCGGAAGATCAACGATCCCGAAGGGGGACAACCGTGCCCGAATTGCCGTTCGACTCGCTCTACCGGCACGGGTTCGCGCGGGTTGCGGTCGCGGTGCCGCGGGTCCGGGTCGCCGATCCCGCGTACAACGCCGAGCAGACGCTGGAGCTGGCGCGGCGGGCGGCCGCCGACGGTGTGGTGCTGACCGTGTTCCCCGAACTCGGCCTGTCCAGCTATACCGCCGACGATCTGTTCCACCAGGACGCGCTGGACGATGCGGTGGACGCGGCGCTCGAACGCGTCGTGGCCGCGAGCACGGAGATCAATACGGTGCTGGTGGTCGGCGCTCCGGTGCGGGCGCAGGGGCGGCTGTTCAACTGCGCGATCGCGATCTGCCGCGGCACCGTGCTCGGCGCGGCACCGAAGAGCTATCTGCCGAACTATCGCGAGTTCTACGAGAAGCGTCAGTTCGCGGCGGCCCGGGAGACCCTGGACGACCACATCACGATCGTGGGGCAGCCGGTGCCGTTCGGCGCCGACCTGCTGTTCACCGCGACCAATGTCGACGGCTTCGTATTCCATCTGGAGATCTGTGAGGACGGCTGGGTTCCGCTGCCGCCCAGTGGATATGCGGCGCTGGCCGGTGCGACGGTGCTGGTCAATCTGTCGGCCAGCAATATAGTCATCGGCAAGGCCGACTACCGGCGCGCGCTGTGCACATCGCACTCCGCGCGCTATCTGGCCGCCTATCTGTATTCGGCTGCCGGACACGGTGAATCGACCACCGATATGGCCTGGGACGGACAGGCACTGGTGTGCGAGAACGGCGAATTGCTCGCCGAAGGCGAGCGCTTCTGCGACCATCCCCAGCTGGTCAGCGCGGATCTCGATCTACAGCGCCTGGCCGCGGACCGCATCCGCACCACCAGCTTCGCCGACAATGTGCACGATCACCGCGACCGGCTGATCCGGCTGCGGCGCATCGCGGTGGAGCTGCCGGTCCCGACCAGCACGCTGCCGCTGCGGCGCGAAATCCCGCGCTTTCCTTACGTTCCCAGCGATCCGAGGGCGCGCAATGAACGCTGCGCCGAGGTGCACCACATTCAAGTCGAGGGGCTGAGCACCCGGCTGCGCGCCACCGGCAGCCAGCGCGTTGTCATCGGCGTCTCCGGCGGACTCGACTCCACCCAGGCACTGATCGTCGCGGCCAAGACCATGGACCGGCTCGGGCTGCCGCGGACGAATGTGCTCGCCTACACCATGCCCGGCTTCGCGACCAGCACCCGGACCCGCACCGACGCACACGCGCTGATGGCTGCGCTCGGGGTGACCGCCCAGGAAATCGATATCCGCCCATCCGCCACCCAGATGTTGCGCGACCTGAATCACCCGGCCGCCGAGGGTGTTCCGCAGTACGACATCACCTATGAGAATGTGCAGGCGGGCGAGCGCACCGCACACCTGTTCCGACTTGCCAACCAGCACCACGGACTCGTTGTCGGCACCGGCGACCTCAGTGAACTCGCCTTGGGCTGGTGCACTTTCGGCGTCGGCGACCAGATGGCGCACTACAGCGTGAACGCCTCGGTGCCGAAGACGCTGATCAAATACCTGATCGCGTGGGCCGTCGACACCGACCAGTTCGGCGATGAAGCGGGCAAGGTGCTGTCATCGATTCTGCAGACCGAGATCTCGCCGGAATTGGTGCCCAGCGACGACACCACCGCGCCGGGCCAGAGCTCCGAGGCCACCGTCGGGCCCTACGAACTGCAGGACTTCCACCTCTACTACCTGCTGCGCTTCGGCTACCGTCCGAGCCGCGTCGCCTACCTGGCCCACCATGCCTGGTCCGAGCGCGAGCGCGGGGGCTGGCCGGACCTCATCCCGGCCGACCAGCGCAATGCCTACGACCTGCCGACGATCAAATACTGGCTGGCCGAATTCCTACGCCGCTTCGTCCAGACCAGCCAGTTCAAGCGGTCCACCCTGCCCAATGCCCCGAAAGTCGGTTCGGGCGGCTCACTTTCACCGCGCGGCGACTGGCGCGCCCCCAGCGACGCCTCCGCCGCGGCCTGGTTGGACGAACTCGCCCGCAACGTGCCCGAGCACTGAGTTCAGGCTGCGACGGGCGGGCGGTATCGCACCGAAACCGACATCCGGGAGCCGCGCCGCACCGATACCCCGCGCGAGCGAACGGCGCGCCGCTGCCGCGCCCGAGCCGCGTGGGCGCACCGAATGCCGATGACTATCCAGGCAATTCGACGTCGTCCGGTGGCGAACGCGGCCCGGCCGTTCATGACTTCTCGGCGGCGATCACCGAAAGCAATTCGGCCAGATCGGCTTCGGCCTTCGCCTTGTCGATACCGAGATCGGACAAAATTCCGGAACCGTTCTCCTGTTCGAGCAGTGCGAGCAGGACATGTTCGGTGCCGATGTAGTTGTGTCCCAAGCGAAGGGCCTCACGGAAGGTCAGCTCCAGCACCTTCTTGGCCTCGGCTCCGAACGGAATGAGCGCGGGCACTTTCGCCGGATCGGCGGGCTGTTGGGCGATGGCCGCCGTCGCCGCATCCCGGACGGCGTCGAGTTCTACCCCTTGCGCCGTGATCTCCCGGGCGCCGAGGCCTTCCGGTTGCGACAGCAGGGCCAGCACCAGATGTCCGGCGCCGATCTCGAGATTACTCGAGGCGCGAGCCGCCTCCTGGGAGGTCACCACCATCTTCCGCGCCCGCGGAGTGAACTTCGCGAAGCCCGCATTGGGATCCATGGCCGCGGCTTCGGCCGGATCACCCGGCCCCTTCGGCACGAACCGCTTCTGCGCCGCCTGTTTGGTGACGCCCATGCTGGCGCCGATATCGGTCCACGAGGCGCCGGAGCGGCGGGCCTGATCCACGAAGTGACCGATCAGATGATCGGCCACTTCGCCCAGGTGCCCGGCCGCGACCACCGCATCGGAGAGTTGGTCGAGCACATTGTCCGGACGTGCCTTTTTGATGCCATCGATCAGATCGTCGAGTCGTACATTGATTGTCATGCGTCAACCATAGGTTGACGATTTGGCTTCGTCAACCACTAGTTGACGATTGGCCCGGGGATCGAGCGCGCATCGGAACACTGCTGGGCACAAGGCGATTCGATGGCACTCGAGCACCGTCAGGGACGCGCCGCTCGCCCCGCGCCCTGGACGATCTGCTCCTTGAACCAGGCCGCCGTCCGGCCGGTCAGCACGGTCCGAGCCGGGGCGTCATCGCGGTGCAGGAACTGGATGACCCCATCACGACGGCCCAGGCTGATGCATTGGAAGTGGTACCGGAACCGCAGTTCACGGGGCGCGCGACCGGCCAGGCGCGCGACCACGGCATCGGCCGCGTACTTACCGGTCGGCAGCGCGGTCGCGCAGGCCATCCGCAACTCCCGGCCGCCGGGACCGGCGACCACCGCGGCGTCACCGGCCGCGTACACGTCGGGATGGGATACCGAGCGCAATGTCTCATCGGTCAGCACCCGGCCATGTCCGTCCACCGCGAGCCCCGCTCGCTGTGCCAGATCCGGTACGCCGAACCCCGCGGTCCACACCGTCGCCGCGGCCGTGAGCACGGAGCCGTCGGCCAATCGCACACCATCCGGCCTCACCTCGATAACCTTTGCCTCCGAACGGATCTCGACACCGAGCCGGTCGAGCACCCGTCGCACATGCTGCTGCGCCCGCAGCGAAAGCCAGGACGCCGGTGCATCCGAGCCGAGCAGGACCACCTGCGAATCCGGTTGGCACTCGGCCAGTTCGGCGGCCAATTCGATGCCCGTGGCACCGCAGCCGACCACCGCGATCCGCCCCGCCGGGATGCCGGCCCGCAGCCACTGCGAATCCTCCGGCGTCGCAACCGAATACGCGTGCTCGGCCACTCCCGGCACAGCAGTGTCGTTCGTGCTGCCCAACGTGTAGATGAGCGAGTCGTAGTCGAGGGCCCGCGCGTCGTCGAGGGTCACCTGCTTGTGCACCGTATCGATACCGTTCGCCCGGGCGCGTACGAACTGGATCCGCTCGGGCTCGAGCAACTCTCGAAGATCCCACTCCTGGATCGACTGTCCGACAGCGTATTGGTGCAGTCGCACCCGTTCGATGAAGCTCGCGCGGGCGTCGACGACGGTGATGTGGGCCGCGCGCGCGGTGCGCGCCAGCCTGCGGGCCGCCGCCAATCCCGCGTATCCGGCGCCGAGGATGACGATTCGATGCTGTCCGGTCATGATGTGGCTCCCTTTCGATCGGCCGACACCCCTCAGACTGGGCAGCCCTCCGATCCCTGACAGCTACCGAACATGACCCGCATCACTGCGCGGCCACCCCGTCGACGCGGCCGATGTAGGACAGCTTCTCCGGATTGACGATCAAACGCAGCGCGGTCACCACCTCATCGAGGATGTCGACGGCGACGACCAACACCGGCTCCCCCGCCAACCGGACGACCACCGCGAGCGCACCGTTGATCTCCTCCAGCGTGATCACCATGCCCGGCACTTCCCAGCGGAACAGACCGGCCAGGTAGCGCGCGACCGCGGCCGCGCCAACAACCGGCCGACGCGCCGCATTGACCAGCCCACCGCCGTCCGCGGTCGAGGTGGCATCGGCGGCGAGCAGGCGCTCGAGCCCCTGCACATCGCCGATGCGCGCCGCCTTCAGGAAGCGCTCGATCAGCTCACGGGCCTGATCGGCCGGAACATCGAAGCGCGGCCGCCCCTCGCGCACCCGCACACTCGCCCGACGGAAGATCTGCTGGGAATTGGCCTCGGATACCGCGAGCATGTCCGCGATCTCCCGATGGGCATAGCCGAATGCCTCGCGCAATACGAAGACGGCCCGTTCGATCGGGTTCAACCGCTCCAGCGCCGTCAGCAGCGCCAGCGATACCAGCTCGCGCTCCTCCACCGACTCCAATGGCCCGAGCTCACCGCGCGCGGTCGGCACCGGCTCCGGCAGCCACGGCCCGACATAGGTCTCCCGGCGGGCCCGCGCCGAAACCAGCCAGGTCCGGCACAGATTCACGATCGCGGTGCTCAGCCAGGCCTCGGCCGAGCGAATCGTGGCGCGATCGGTGCCGTCCCAGCGCAGGTAGGTCTCCTGCACCGCGTCCTCGGCTTCGGTCGCGGATCCGAGCATCCGATAGGCGAGCGCGAACAGGCGCGGGCGATGCGCCTGGAATTCGCGCAATCCGTCCGGTTCCACCGCCACCTTCTTCCGTGCTGAGCCACCGAAGATGACCGTACCGGTCGGGATCGCCGCGGCCCCGCGGAGTTCGGCGGGCGACCCGATGGTCCAGCCACGACCGAAAGCCCGACCACGATCGAACCCCCAGGACCCGAAACCCCCAAGCGCCGCAAGAGTGCTCATGACTGCGCCTCGCTCATAGCCGTAGCATTCTCGCCCGGTCTTGATGATTCCTAAAGAAATGCCAGACGAGCTCAGTCGGCCAGATCGTCCTGGCGCTCCTTACCGGGGCTGCGCAGCCGCAGCCGACTCGCCCCGCGGATGGCCGCCCCACGGATCGCCGGACGCGGAATCGCGGGCCGCCGCCGCTGTGCCCGGCGCTGGGCCCGGCGCTCGGACGGCTTGTGCTGCCAGGTCTCCGGACGCGCGGCGACCCAGCGCTGCGAATGCCAGGCGAACGGGATATGCCCGAGATACACCGCGACCAGCACCAACAGCAAGACGATCGGATAGGTGACCAGCGCCGCCGCCGCGAGCGCGGTCAGCACCAGCAGTCCGGCCGCGGCCTGTGGTGCCACCGATACCGACTTCATCGCCAGCGTCGGAATCGTGCTGACCGCCAACGCCGCCGCGAAGATCGTCCAGGCCGCGACCTCATAGAAGCCGACCCACCAACCGTCACCGAACTGCACATACAGTCCGATCGGCACCAGCGCGATCAGCGCCGCCGCCGGAGCGGGCACGCCGACGAAATACTCCCGCGACCACTCTGGTCGAGTGTCATCGTCGAGCAGCGTATTGAACCTGGCCAGCCGCAACACAATGCTCACCGTGAACACCAGCGCGATGATCCAGCCCGCGCTGTTGCTGTCGAGCAATGCGATATAGAGCACCAGACCGGGCGCGACACCGAAGGAGATGGCGTCGGAGAGCGAATCGAGCTCCGCGCCCATCTTGGTGGTGGCGGCCAGCATCCGGGCCAGCCGACCGTCGAGCGTGTCCAGCACCGCGGCCGCGCCGACCATCGCCAGGGCGATATCGAGTTTGTCGTCCAGGGCGAACTTCACCGCGGACAGTCCGGCGCACAGCGCCAGGATTGTCACAATGCTCGGCAACAGCCGGATGGTCCGGCGCCTTCGCTGCGGTGTTGTTGGCAGGGCCTGCTCCATCATGAGTCGGTGGCAAGTACGGCCAGCACGGTCTCGCCCCCGATCGTGCGCTGTCCGGGTTCGACGAGCAGTTCGGTGCCCGCCGGGAAGTAGGTGTCGACACGGGAGCCGAAACGGATCAGGCCGTAGGTATCGCCAATGGTCAGTTTGTCACCGACCTGGGCGTCGCACACGATGCGCCGCGCCAGTAGACCCGCGATCTGGACGACCACGATCTGCGCGCCGCCCGCGGTGTCGATGACCATGCTGTTGCGCTCGTTCACCGCACTGGCCTCGGGCAGATCGGCGGAACGGAAGTGACCGGACTGGTGCAGCACCGTGCGCACGATGCCGGAGATCGGCGTGCGCTGCACATGCACATCCAGTACCGAAAGGAAGATGCTCACCCGCGGCAGCGGGGCATCGCCGAGGCCGAGTTCCGCGGGCGGTGCCGCGGTATCGACGAGGGCGATCTCACCGTCGGCCGGAGCGACGACCACGCCGGCCCGGTTCGGCGGCACCCGGTTCGGATGCCGGAAGAAGGTCGCACAGGCCGCGGCGGCCAGCAGACCCGTGCGCCGCACCCACTTGCGCTTACCGCCGAGCACCGCCACCGCGAGCGGCGCCGCGACAAATGGCAGCCCGGCGGGGTGTAGCGGGGGGATCGCGGCCCGGACCAGATCGACCACATGGCCGACTCCGGTCGTTTCGGGCGTGCCGGGCGGGGTGGGACGGCGTGCCACAGGCTCCTCTTTCGTACTCGATGCAGACGTATTGCGCCCTCAACGATAGGTCCGGCGCAAGCGTTCACACCTTACGGGAACAGAGCCCATGGCACCCGCGCTCAGCGCAGGGCTTTACGGCCGGTGAACAGCTTGACCAGGAACAGCAGAATCACCGCGCCACCGAGGCAGGTGAAGAAGCTGAACCAGAGTCCGCCGCCTTCGACGTCGACACCGAGCAGCTTCAGTAGAAATCCGCCGAGCAGGCCTCCGACGACACCGACCACAACATTGAGGAGGATGCCCTGTTGCGCATCCGTCTTCATGATCTTGCTGGCGATCCAGCCTGCGAGACCGCCGATTATGATCCACCCGATAATCCCGAGTCCGAGCATGGTGTCCTCGAATCACTAGTTGGGCGCAGCGCCGCAGCACAGGGCGTGCTTCGAGGGTATACCCGCCGAATGTGAGAATACGCACGCCCATTCCGCGCACCTCGGGCTAATATGAGGGGGCCTCATGTCTATGCGGACGTAGGCAGTGGGCCGATGAGGGACTCATTTCGATGCTTCGGGGTACAACCCGGCGGCGCCGCCGCAGGTACATAGGAGACGCACAATGGCCGCTCGAATCGCCCAGACAACGGGGTCAGAGCACACGGCGATCCTCGGGCTCGGCGTATACCGCCCCGCCCGAATCGTCACGAACGACGAAGTGGCCGGGCCGATCAACTCGAGTGACGAGTGGATCCGCACCAGGTCCGGCATCAAGACCCGGCGGTTCGCCTCGGCGGAGGAGACCATCCAGTCCATGAGTGTCGCCGCCGCGCGCGGTGCGCTCGAATCCGCAGGCGTCGAGGTCGACCAGGTCGATTGCGTCATTGTGGCCACCTCCACCCACCTGCTGCTCACCCCGGCCGCCGGACCGCGGATCGCGACCGAGCTCGGAATGAACGGGGCGGCGGCCTTCGACGTCTCGGCGGGCTGCGCCGGCTTCTGCCACGCACTCGCGATGGCCTCGGATCTGGTGCGCTGCGGGACCGCCCAGCATGTGCTGGTGATCGGGGTCGAGAAGTTGACCGACACCGTGAATCCGACCGATCGCTCCACCGCATTCCTGTTCGCCGACGGCGCGGGGGCGGTAGTGGTCGGCCCATCGGAGGAGCAGGGCATCGGCCCGACGGTATGGGGTTCGGACGGCACCCAGCACCACGCGATCCGCCAGGACAAGGACTGGATGGAGTACTTCCGGGAAATCGACGAGAAGGGCCTGGACGCGGTGCGGCCCTATCTCGCGATGGAAGGAACGGCGGTATTCCGCTGGGCCGCACATTCACTGGAGAAGGTGTGCCGCGACGCCATCGATCGCGCGGGCCTGTCCACCGATGACCTGGACGCGATGATCCCGCACCAGGCCAATGGCCGGATCATCGAGATCATGGCCCGGGTGCTGAAGCTGCCCGAGCACTGCGCGCTGGCCAACGATATCGAGGAGACCGGAAATACCTCGGCCGCCTCGATTCCGCTGGCCATGGAGGCGCTGCTGCGCAATGGCGAGTCCAAGCCAGGCGATACCGCGCTGCTGATCGCCTTCGGCGCGGGTCTGTCCTATGCCGCACAGGTTGTCACGCTGCCGAACTGGCAGTAGCAACCTCGCGGTAGGAACTCAGCCCAGGCCCCAGGTGACCTTCACGGTGAAGGTCACCGTCTGGGTGCCGGGTTCCAGCTGAAACGACTCGGCGGCACCGGCCTTCGGGTTGGTGTCTTCGCGGCTGCTGGCCTCGTTGATGGTGATGACATCGGTCAGCTTCATCCCGGCCAGCACCGCGTACTGATCGGCCCTGGACTTGGCGTCGGCGAAGGCGCGCGAGCGCGCGTCGGCAACCAGCTTCGAATCGTCCTCGATCGCGAAAGACACCCCGCGCATGCGGGTTTCATTGCCGCCCGCCTTGGTTCCGGCGTCCAGGATCGCCGAACCCTTGGACAGATCGCGGATCACGATATGCACCGAGTTGGTGGCGCGGTAGCCGGAGATGACGTGTCCGTCCGGACCGTACTGCGGCTGGATGGAGACGTCCTTGGTCTGCACATCCTCGCGGGCGAGTCCGGCGGCGACCATGGCATCGGTCATCGCCTTGGACTTTTCATTGGCGCCGGAGATGGCCGCGGACACATTGTCGGCGTTCACCTCGACACCGAGATCGGCGTTCAGGGTGTCCGGGGCACCACGGACCTGACCGGTGCCGACCACCGTGACCTCGCGCTCGGGCGCCGAATCGGATTTACCGCATCCGGTGAGCAGCAGGGCCGAACCGACTACGGCGACAATGACTACCGAATTACGCGTATTGGGTCGCATAGTCGCAACCTACGCATTCAGCGCGGCCGAGCGCGGGAAAACACACTCCGCTGACTAGACCGACGCCTCGACCACGGTCTTGATCTTGTCGAGGGTTTCCCGCATTCCGCGCTCGAGCAGTTCCTCGAACGGCGCCTCGCCGCCGAGCGCGGCATCGATGGCCCGGCGGGAGAACCAGCTGGTGCCATTGGGCACATCGCGGCGTTCGATCAGCCGGGTGCCGGTGGCTGTCGGCTCCAGCGTGTAGCTCCAGATGCTGTAGTTCTCGTTGATGCGAAATGCGAAGGCCTGGTTGGGCTCATAGCGCACAATGCGCGCGGTGGTCGGCCAGTACTTCTTGCCGTCGGTGTTGAGGTTGATCGTCCAAGTGCCCGCCTTCGGCGTGCCGAGCGCGACCATGCGCACACACTGCGGGCTGAACTCCGGCATCCGCTTCAGATCGGATACAACGGCCCACACCCGTTCCGGCGGAGCCGCGATGTCGACGGCGGCTTCGATATTTTTCGGCAACGCTGCCTCCGGGAACCTCTAGCACGACTTGACGATTAGGCAACATCGTAGACGGCGGCTGTTGGAAGACAAATGGGTCACTTTTTCGCGATATGTTTACCGACCCTTGTAATAGCGCGCGCACAATATCGGATAGACGAAGCAACAGACACTGCCACAGGCTTTTCCGTCCAGCGTGAGGTGATCGGCCGTGAAACTGCGCTCGCTCTTACATCGTCGACATGCAGACCAGGTCCCGCTGCTTCCCGCTAACGAACCCGAACGCACAACCGCCAAGGGCATCGCCGCGCCGCGCGGCAGGCGCAAGATCGTGCAGGAAGAACGACTGGAGCGCCTGCTCACCCCCACCGAACTCGACTTGGTGCGCGAACATCGAGTTTGACGAACGTTCCATACTCAATAGGTGACTTCACCCGCTGCTACGAAGCCGGCCATCCTCAGTGTCGACGACGATCCGGGGGTTTCCCGCGCGGTCGTGCGCGACCTGCGCCGCCGTTATGGGGCCGATTACCGGATTCTGCGCGCGGAAGCGGGCACGGAAGCGCTCGACGCCCTGCGTGAGATGAAACTGCGCGGCCAGCCGGTCGCGGTACTCATCGCCGATTTCCGGATGCCGGGCATGGACGGCATCGAATTCCTCGAGCAGGCCATGGATCTGCACCCGTTCGCACGTCGGGTGCTGCTGACCGCCTATGCCGATACCAGCGCCGCGATCGATGCGATCAATGTCGTCGACCTGGACCACTACCTGCTCAAGCCGTGGGATCCGCCGGAGGAGAAGCTGTATCCGGTGCTGGACGGTCTGCTGGAGGCCTGGCGCAGCAATGACCACAAACCCGTCACCGAGACCAAGGTGGTCGGCAATCGATGGTCGCCGCGGTCATCGGAGGTGCGCGAGTTCCTGGCGCGCAATCAGCTGCCCTACCGCTGGTATCTGGCCGAGGAGCCGGAGGGCGCGCGGCTGCTGGAAGCGGCGGGTGCCGACCCCAATATCTGTCCGGTGGTGATCACTCCGGCCGGGCAGGCGCTGGTGCAGCCGAGCGACGGCGAACTCGCCGAAAGTGTCGGTCTCAATACCAATCCGACCGGCGACTTCTATGACCTGATCGTGGTCGGCGGCGGACCGGCCGGACTCGGCGCCGCGGTGTACGGCGCGTCCGAGGGACTGCGCACCGTGCTGGTGGAGCGCACCGCGACCGGCGGACAGGCCGGACAGAGTTCGCGCATCGAGAACTACCTCGGCTTCCCGGACGGTCTGTCCGGTGCGCAGCTGGCCGACCGGGCGCGGCGCCAAGCCGCCAAATTCGGTGCCGAGGTGATCACCACGCGCGAGGTGGTCGGGCTCGAGGTGAACGGATCCGCGCGCACCGTGCGCTTCGCCGACGGCGGGCGGCTCTGCGCGCATACGGTCATCATCGCCACGGGTGTGGACTACCGGCGCCATCCCGCGCCGGGTGTGGACGACTTCACCGGGCGCGGGGTCTATTACGGATCGGCCATGACGGAGGCCTCCGAATGCGCCGACCACGATGTCTACATCGTCGGCGGGGCGAATTCGGCGGGTCAGGCGGCGGTGTTCCTGTCCCGCAATGCGCGCACGGTGCATCTGGTGGTCCGCGCGGATTCGCTGGACAAGTCCATGTCGCACTATCTGATCCAGCAGATCGCCGCGATACCGAATATTCGCGTGCACACCAATACCGAGGTGACCGCCGCCGACGGCGAGGATCACCTGCAGTGGATCGTGCTGCGCAATAACACGACCGGTGCGGAAGAAAAAGCCGAGGCCGAACGGTTGTTCCTGTTCATCGGCGCCGCACCGCAGACCGACTGGCTCGACGGGGTGATCAAGCGGGACGAGGCAGGCTATGTGCTCGCCGGTCCCGATCTGCTCATCGACGGAGCCAGACCGATGGGCTGGGAGCTACCCAGACCGCCCCACCATCTGGAGACCAACGTGCCAGGGGTTTTCGTGGCGGGCGACGTACATGCCGACTCGGCAAAGCGGGTGGCATCGGCGGTCGGTGAGGGCGCGATGGCGGTCATGCTCGTGCACCGGTACCTGGCGTGATAGGAGGCTGGACCATGAATTCGAGGGAGACGGCGGATCGCAGCAGCCATTTGGTCTGTGATCCCGACGAACTGCGCAGTCTCTTTCTATTCGAGAAGCTCAACGATGCACAGCTGGAGCTGCTGTGTACGGACGGGCGCATCGAGATCGTCGAGCCGGGCCTGGTCTTCCGCGAGGGCGATCCGGCCACCTGCTTCTACGTCATGATCGACGGTGAGGTGCAGCTGACCAAGCTCTCCGGCGGTGCGGAGATCGAGATGTCGCGCACCGACTATCGGGGTGCGTACGCGGGTGCGTGGACCGCCTACCTCGGCGACAAGGTCGACCAGACCTACACCAGTTCGATGTATGTGACCCGGCAGTCGCGGTTCTTCGTACTCGATGCGGGCACCTTCGCGCGGATGATGCACGAGTGGTTCCCGATGGCGGTGCACCTGCTCGAGGGCGCGTTCTTCGGTAACCGCAACAATCTCGAGCGGATCAACCAGCGTGAGCGGCTACTCGCCTTGGGCTCGCTGTCGGCGGGCCTGACCCATGAGCTGAACAATCCGGCGGCCGCCGCGGTGCGCGCCACCTCCGGGCTGCGCGATCGGATCGCTGGCATGCGGCACAAGTTGGCGATGATGGCCCAGGGCAAATTCGACACCGCATCCCTGGAGGCGTTGGTGCGCCTGCAGGAGGAGGCCGCGGCCCAGGTCGCGAAGGCACCGGAGCTGACGACCCTGGAGGCCGCCGAGCGCGAGGACATCCTCAGCGAATGGCTGGAGGACCACGGAATCGACGACGGCTGGAATCTGGCGCCGAATTTCGTGCAGGCAGGCTTCGATGTGGATTGGCTGGAACGGGTTTCGGCCACCTTGGACAGCTGCCCCGACCAGGTGTTCCAGGGCGCGATCCGGTGGCTGAACTACACCATCGAGACCGAACTGCTGATGAACGAGATCGCCGACTCGACCACCCGCATCTCCACCTTGATCGGTGCGGCCAAACAGTATTCGCAGATGGACCGGGCGCCGTTCCAGGTGGTCGACATCCATGACCTACTCGACAGCACGCTGGTGATGCTCAGCCGCAAGATCGGCGACGGTGTCAAGGTGGTCAAGGAGTACGACCGCACGCTGCCGGAAGTGCCCTGCTACGCCGCGGAATTGAATCAGGTGTGGACCAACCTGATCGATAACGCGGTGTACGCGATGAACGGCAACGGTAAGCTGACCATCCGCACCCGGCACGAAAACGATTGCGCCGTCATAGAAATCGGCGATACCGGGCCCGGCGTGCCCCCGGAGGCGCGCAGCCGTATCTTCGAACCGTTCTTCACCACCAAGCCGGTGGGCGAGGGCACCGGTCTCGGCCTGGATATTTCGTTCCGGATCGTGGTGAACAAACACCACGGCGATATTCAGCTCGACTCCGAGCCGGGCAACACCAGATTCACCGTGTGGCTCCCGCTGCACCGCCCGGAGGAAACCGACGACATCGAGGCGCAGTCCGTAGCCGATACAGGAGGTCAGCGATGACGCAGGAACTGGATGGCATCGACCCGACGATCGCGCCCAGCGGTCCCGGCTGTATGGAATGTGAAGCGACCAGTGGCTGGTGGGTCCACCTGCGCCGGTGCGCGCAGTGCGGGCACATCGGCTGCTGTGACACCTCACCGCAGCAGCACGCCTCCAAGCATGCCAAGGACACCGGGCACCCGTTCATCCAGAGCTATGAGCCGGGCGAGGATTGGTTCTTCGACTTCCGCTCCGACGAGATGTACAGCGGCGGACCGGAGCTCGCGGCGCCGACGCATCATCCGGTGGACCAGCCGGTACCGGGCCCGCGCGGCCGGGTGCCCGCCGACTGGCAGGAGCATATCCACTGACATCAGGGATCGTTCGGAAAACCGCCAGGGGCGCACCGCACTGTGGGCTCCATGACACCGAACCGATCCAACCCGGTACCCTGCACCGGACGCGCCGGAGACTCCGGTGCCGCGAGTTACCGGGGAACGCACGTGATCAAGCGAGTTACCGCCATCGCCCTGGCCACCGGGGCGGTGGTCTTCGCGCTGGCCGGATGTGGCAGTTCGGACGATTCCAGTACCGACGCGAACGGTCTGCGCAAGGGCACGACGGGCACGAGTACGCCCGCGAGCACCACGGCCGCGCACCCGACCGGTACCGCACCGACCGCGAATACCGACGCACCGACCACCACCAAGACCACGGCGAGCAATTCCTCGCTCGGCCCGGCGTCGAGCACCAGCTGCGGTGAGTTCAAGAAGTTGGATAGCACCGAGGAGAAGGCGCTGATCGAGAAGGTGCTCGCGGAGAATCCCGGCAGCGCGTTCGAGGGCAGCCCGAATGTCGCACTCGGCACCGCCAAACTCGTCTGCCTGGCCCCCACCTACGCCGACACCCCGGTCGCGGTGGCCGCCGGGATCGTCGAAAAGGACAAGTAGGCGCATCAGCGCCATCAGCATCAACACAGAACGCGCGCACACGGTTACGTCATCTCGTCCGCACGGCGACGAAGTAATGCCGTTCTCGGTTCCGTGAGCACATTTCACAAAGGTCGATTGCAGGGCGAAATCAGCGGACCGAGGCACTCAGCCGCCGACTTTCCGCACGTCCAGCCATCGATCCGACGGTCCGGCGCCAACCGCACGCGCGCGCGGGCAGAATGGCACGGTGGCAGAACTGGCGCTCACCGCGCGACTGAACCCCTCCGCCGCCGATGCCAGGCGCGGGGTGGTCCGACTGCATCCGGAGGCGCTGACCGCGCTCGGGCTGCGGGAGTGGGACGGGATCGCGCTGGTCGGGTCGCGGCGCACCGCGGCGGTGGTCGGGGTGGCCCCGGCTGGCACACCGGCCGGGGTGGCGCTGCTGGATGACGTCACGCTGTCCAATGCCGGACTGCGCGAGGACGCGAATGTGGTGGTGTCGCCCGCGACGGTCTACGGCGCCAGACAGATCTCGGTGAGCGGTTCGGTCCATGCGACCAGGACCATTCCGGCCGCGACGCTGCGGCAGGCACTGCTCGGCAAGGTGGTGACCGTCGGCGACGCGGTATCGCTGCTCCCCCGCGATCTCGGCCCCGATATCAGCTCTTCGGCTGCCACCCAGGCGCTTTCGCGCACCTTCGGCATTGCGTGGACCACCGAACTGCTGACCGTCACCGCGACCGATCCCGGACGCGCTCCGGTGAGTGTGCAGCCGAATACCGCGGTCGTATGGGGTGCGGGTGCGGTGGCGGCCCGGGATTCCGCCGATCGGGCAGCGGCCGGGATACCGAGCCCGACCGGTGAGACCGCGCGCGGCGTCACCGAGGCCGCGGCCATGCAGACCATGGCCGCGACCGACGGCGCGGGCGCGGGCTGGGGTACGACGATCGGTGCATCCGCCATCCCGGTCGAGGATCTGGCGGGCGCGCACGGGCAGGCCGCGAAACTGCAGGAATGGCTCAGCCTCGCACTCGATGAACCGGAGCTGCTGAAAGCCCTCGGCGCCACCCCCCATCTCGGGGTATTGATCACCGGTCCGGCCGGGGTCGGCAAGGCCACCGTGGCACGCGCGGTGGCCGCGCCACGGCGCATCGTCGAACTGGACGGCCCGACGGTCGGCGCGGCCGAGAGCGGCGCGCGGTTGCGCGAGGTCGCCGCCGCGGTGGCCGAAATCTGTTCCGGACGTGGCGGAATCCTGCTCATCACCGATATCGACGCCCTATTGCCCACACCGGCCGAACCGGTCGCCACCCTCATCCTGGATCAGCTGCGCGCGGCCATCGCCGCACCCGTCGTCGCCTTCCTCGCCACCACGGCGCATCCGGCCGGTATCGATCCGCGACTGCGGGCGCCGGATCTCTGCGATCGCGAGCTCGCACTCGCGCTGCCGACCGCGGCGGTGCGCAGGGCGCTGCTGGAGCAGTTGCTGCGCAAGGTGCCGACCAAGGATCTGAAGCTCGACGAAATATCAGCGCGCACACCGGGATTCGTGGTCTCGGACCTGGCCGCGCTGTGCCGGGAGGCGGCGCTGCGGGCGGCATCGCGAGCCAGTAAACAGCATTCGGAGCCGGAGCTGACGCAGGCGGATCTGCTCGGCGCCACCGAGGTGATCCGGCCGCTATCACGTTCCGGCACAGAGGAACTCGCGATCGGCAGCCTCGGTCTCGATGACGTCGGCGATATGGTCGAGACCAAAGCGGCACTGACCGAAACCGTGCTGTGGCCGCTGCGTCACCCGGATTCGTTCGCCCGCCTCGGCATCCATCCACCGCGCGGCGTACTGCTCTATGGCCCGCCCGGCTGCGGCAAAACGTTCCTGGTGCGCGCGCTGGCGGGTACCGGCCAGCTCAGCGTGCACGCGGTCAAGGGTGCGGAGTTGATGGACAAATGGGTCGGCGCATCCGAACGCGCGGTGCGCGAATTGTTCCAGCGCGCACGCGATTCCGCACCATCGCTGATCTTCTTGGACGAGGTGGACGCGCTCGCGCCGCGCCGCGGTCAGAGCAGTGATTCCGGTGTCGGCGATCGCGTGGTCGCGGCACTGCTCACCGAACTCGACGGTGTGGAACCGCTGCGTGATGTGGTGGTCCTCGGCGCGACGAATCGCCCGGAACTGATCGATCCGGCACTGCTGCGGCCCGGTCGGCTGGAGCGCCTGATCTTCGTGCCGCCGCCGGATGCCGACGCCCGACTGGAAATCCTGCGAGCCGCGGGAAAGTCGGTGCCGCTGGCCGCCGATGTCGACCTCGCCGCGCTCGCCGCCGACCTGGACGGCTATTCCGCGGCCGATTGCAGTGCCCTGCTGCGCGAGGCCGCACTGGCCGCCATGCGCCGCGATGTGGCGGCCGCCGATGTCACCGCCGCGGATATTGCCGCGGCCATGGCGGTGGTGCGGCCGTCACTCGATGCCGATCAGGTCGAGTCGCTGCGCCGGTACGCCGATAGCCGGCGATAGCCGTTGCCGATGGCAGCAAACCCTCGGTAAGCGGCGCCTTCCTGGCGTTTCCGCAGATCCGACATGTTCGGGCGATGTGAGTGCAATCACAGTATCCCGGGTTGCGCGGGGGTAAGTTCGACGAGGTGCACAAGATCGGCAATGCGGTCGATACGATCACGGCCTGCCTCGGGGCCGCGGTCGCGGGCGTTGCGATGTTCCTGCCGATCAACTTCAGCTGGACCGTGGAGACCTCGCCGTATCGGCTGGCCAGCCTCAACAACAGCGTTCCGCGCGGGGCCGCGATCGGGGTGATCGTGGCGGTCGTGGTCGCGGTGCTGGTGACCACCTACAGCAAGCCGATGGTGGCGTGGGCAGTGGCGCTCGGCGCCGCGTTCAGCATGGATATCAACCACTTTGTCGGACGCCATGTTTCCTCGGCCGACACGCTGACCACGCAGAACTATCTGGATTCGATCCTGGCCGGTGTGCTGCTGGGTGCACTGGGCGCCGCGGTACTCCGACGACCGGGTCCGGCAGCGGGATTCGCGATCGGCGGCGCGGGATTCTTCGTCTACGGTGATCTGGCCGAGTTGTTGGAGTCCACCGATGGCGATCCGTATTCGGTGCTGGAGACACCGCCGCGCTGGCTCCTCGGGGTGGCGGTGGTGTTGCTCATCTTCAGTACGCTGCGCAACCGATCCCAGCCCGCGCATCCGAGTTCAGTGACAACGGTCATCGAACTTCCGGTGACGCCGATCCTGGCCGCGACGGTGCTGGCACTGGTGATCCTGGCGGTTACCGAATGGCTGGCGCGGCAGTATCAGCACGCACCCGATGTCGGTCACGCGGTCGAGATCGGGATGGCGGTGGCCGCGACCCTCATCGCCGCCACCGCCGCGGCCATGCTGCTGCCCGGCCGGGACGGGTCCGGGGTGTATCTCGCGGTGAGTCTGGTCGCCGCCGCCGACGCGGTCGGCGGTGACTCGCGGCCCGGTTGGAGTATCGCCGCGCTGCTCGTGCTCACCGCGCTCGGGCTGCTGGTCGGGCGCCGCCTGCCCTCGATGTTCATCGCCATCTCGCTGATTGCCGGGCTCGCGGTATTCGCGCTGGTGAAATCGGCCAACAACCAGGGCTTTGTAATCGCGGCCAGCAGCGCCGTCGTCGCCCTTGCGGCCGGTTACTGTTGCGGCGCCGCCTGGCCCCGCTACGCGCCGAGCGGCGTACTCGCGATCGCGGCGCTGTATCTGCCCTCGATAATCACCGCACTGCCGCACGACTCCGCCGAATGGCCACCGGCCGGGAGCGCCAACCACCAAACGCTGGCGGGCCGGACCGCGATCGCCATCGTCTGTGGCTCGGCCCTCGGTCTGGTGGTACTGCGCCGAATCCGGCCGCGCAGTCGACGGAAACCGGACCACCCAGTCGAAGGCGAATCGGTAGCGGACATATAGCCCAATCGCGCGGAGATGGCATACGCCATACCCGCTCGGCCGATGAAAGTCCCAGGCCCTGGGTAACATCGTTCGCATCACGCCGCCGCAACTACCCGCCGGAGTGCAGTTTGCTCGCAATCCTGCTCGCGCTCGCGATGGCCGCACTGGCCGCTCCCCTGTGCGTGCGGATGTTGGGGCGCAACGGTTTCTATGTACTCGCACTGGTGCCGTTCGGCTGCCTCGGCTGGGTGATCGCGAATTGGGGTAGTACGCAGCGGGTTCGGGTCAGCTGGGCGCCGAGTATCGAGATGAACATCGATCTGCGCTTCGACACGCTGGCCGCGATCATGTCCGCGCTGGTACTCGGCATCGGAGCGCTGATTCTGGTCTATTGCGCCCGGTATTTCGAGGACGACGAACCCCGGCTCGGGGTATTCGCCGCACAGCTGGTCGCCTTCGCCGCGGCCATGTTCGGGCTGGTCACCAGCGATAATATGTTGCTGCTCTTCGTCTTCTGGGAAATGACGACGGTGCTGTCGTTCCTATTGGTCGGCCACAATGCCGAACAGGCCGTCAGTCGACGGGCGGCGATTCAGGCACTGTTGGTGACCGGCGCGGGTGGGCTGGCAATGCTGGTCGGGATCGTCATCCTGGGGCAGGTCGGCGGCAGTTATCTGCTGTCGAATCTGCTGGCCGGGCCGCCGACGGGCCGCGCGGCGACGGTCGCGGTGGTGCTGCTGCTGGTCGGGGCGTTGAGTAAATCGGCCATCGTGCCGCTGCACTTCTGGCTGCCGGGCGCGATGGCGGCACCGACACCGGTCAGCGCGTATCTGCATGCGGCGGCCATGGTGAAGGCGGGTGTGTATCTGGTTGCCAGGCTCGCACCGGCATTCGCCGGTAGCCCGGCCTGGCATCCGCTGATCCTCACCCTCGGCGTGGCATCGATGGTGCTCGCGGGGTTGCGGTCGCTGCAGGTGACCGATCTGAAGTTGGTGCTCGCCTTCGGGACGGTGAGCCAGTTGGGGTTGCTGATCCTGCTGGTCGGGATCGGCACACCCGATGCGGCCTTGGCCGGAGCGGCATTGATCGTGGCGCACGCGCTTTTCAAGGCGTGTTTGTTCATGGTGGTCGGGATCATCGACCACGGGGCCGGGACGCGTGATCTGCGGGAGTTGTCGGGGCTGGGTCGTCGGGCTCCGGTGCTGCGCGCGATCGCGGTGCTCGCCGCGCTCAGCATGGCCGGAATACCGCCACTGCTCGGATTCGTCGGCAAGGAGAGCGCGCTCGGCGCGCTCCTGGACGCGGATATCCTCGCCGAACCCGCCAGGTTGGTGCTGACCGCCGGTGTGGTGCTCGGATCCATATTGACGGTCGGCTACAGCATCCGATTCATCTGGGGCGCCTTCGCGGACAAGGAGCTACCACCCCTGGCGCCGGATGCCGATAGCGGTTCGCACGGGCGCGGTCACTGGCATGCGCCGGGCGTGACATTGCTGGGCGCGCCCGCGTTGCTCGCGATCGGCAGCCTGGTCGCCGGCCTTGTCGCACCATGGCTGGATCGGCTGCTGAACCCCTATGCGAAAACCCTTCCCGGCGTGCTCGACTCGCATCCAGCACTCTGGCACGGGTTCAATACCCCACTGGCACTGACGATTCTGGTCATCTGCGCGGGCATCGTGTTGTTCCGCATGCGCGGTCGCATCGGTGAATCCGCGACTCTGCTCGGCAATGCCGACCGCGCCTACGACGCCACCCTGCGGGGCATGGACCGGCTGTCGTTGCGGATGACCGGTGCCGTACAGCGCGGTTCGCTGCCGCTGAGTCAGGCGGCGATCCTGGTGACGCTGATCCTGCTGCCTGCGGTGCTGCTCGCGGTCGGTACCCGCACCGGTATTCGCCTGCGCCTATGGGATTCGCCGTTCCAGGCGGCAATCGCCGCGATCATGGTCGCCATGGCGTTGTGCGCGACCGTGCTGCGCAACCGGTTGGCCAGCGTGTTGGTCGTAGGTGTCACCGGCTACGGCTGCGGTGTGATCTTCGCGCTGCACGGTGCGCCCGATCTGGCGCTCACCCAATTCCTGGTCGAAACACTGACTCTGGTGTTCTTCGTGCTGGTACTGCGCGCCTTTCCAGCCGAGATCGAGGCAAGCCGCACGGCCGCATTCAAAATACGCAGGGCCATCCTGTCCGTGCTGGTCGGTACGACGGTGGCGGTGCTGGCCGCCTTCGCCATCGCCGCGCGCTCGACCGAACCCATCTGGCACCTGATCCCCGATGCCGCATACACATTCGGAGGCGGCAAGAACGCGGTCAATGTCCTGCTGGTCGATATCCGGGCCTGGGACACCCTGGGCGAGATCTCGGTGCTCGTCGTGGCGGCGACCGGTGTCGCGTCGCTGGTATTCCGCCATCGGCGCTTCGGCAGCGCCCCGCGCGCGGTGGATGCCCCGAACTACGATCCGGACCTGGTGAGCTGGCTACCCGCGGGCCGGTTGGTGGATCGGCGCTACCGATCGATGGTCCTGCAGATCACCACCCGGTTGGTCTTTCCGACCATCATGGTGCTGTCCGTGTACTTCTTCTTCTCCGGCCACAATGCCCCCGGCGGCGGTTTCGCGGGCGGGCTCACCGCCGGACTCGCGCTGACGCTGCGCTATCTCGCGGGTGGCCGCTATGAACTCGGCGAAGCACTACCCGTCGACGCGGGACATCTGCTCGGCGCCGGACTTGCGCTGGCCGCCGGAACCGCGGCCGCCTCGCTGCTGGTCGGCGCGCCGCCGCTGTCCTCGGCGCTGCTGGAGGTGACGCTGCCGGTGATCGGGCACGTCAAGGTGGTGACCGCACTGCTGTTCGATCTCGGTGTCTATTTGATCGTGGTCGGCCTGGTCCTGGACGTGCTGCGCAGCCTCGGCGCCCGTCTGGACAGCGAACTTGCCAGCGCCGAGGACGAATCCGCCTCGCCGCGAGGAGGTTTCCAGTGAGTGTGAATCTGACCCTGCTGATGCTGATCGGGATTCTCGTCGCGTGCGGGGTCTATCTGATCCTCGAACGTGCGGTGTCGAAAATGCTGCTGGGCATGATCCTGTTCGGCAATGCGGTGAATCTGCTGATCCTCACCGTCGGCGGGCCGCACGGGCGACCACCCATCCGCGGCGAGGCCGACCAGGCCGGCCAGGAGATGGCCGATCCGCTGGCGCAAGCGATGATGCTCACCGCCATCGTGATCACCATGGGCCTGGCGGCCTTCGTGCTCGCGCTCGCCTATCGCTCCTACATCCTCACCACCACCGAGAACGTGCAGAACGAACCGGCGGACGTCGAGGTCGCCGCCCGGCGCGAGGGCGAGGATCCGGAGCATTGAGCGATCCGCTGACCACGCTCGCACCGCTGCCGGTCCTGGTGCCATTGCTCGGGGCCGCAGGCACATTGGTGTTCGGACGACGGCCCCACATCCAGCGCACGCTGATGTTGGGCGCGCTCGCCGCTGTGGTCGTCATCTGCGCGATGCTGTTGTATCTGGTAGACCGCGATGGCACTACCGCCCTACAGGTCGGCGGCTGGGCCACGCCGATCGGCATTACGCTGGTGGTCGACCGGCTCTCCGCGGCAATGCTGCTCGTCTCCGCGATCGTCTTGCTCGCGGTCTCGACCTACGCTGCGGGCCAGCATATTCGCGACGGTGACGAGCGGCAGCCGACCTCGATCTATCGGCCCACCTATCTCGTACTCACCGCGGGTGTTTCGGCCGCCTTCCTGGCTGGCGATCTGTTCAACCTGTTCGTCGGCTTCGAAATCCTGCTCGCCGCATCCTTTGTGCTGCTCACCGTCGGCGCGACCGCGGACCGGATCCGGGCGGGTATCGCATACGTGATGGTCTCGATGGTGTCGTCGCTGATCTTCCTGACCGGTATCGCGCTGGCCTACGCGACCACCGGAACACTGAATCTGGCCCAGCTGGCCGTACGAATGGGCGAGGCGCCCAATGGCATTCGGATGGCCGTCTACGCGGTGCTGCTGGTCGCCTTCGGCATCAAGGCGGCGGTCTTCCCGCTGTCGAACTGGCTGCCCGACTCCTATCCCGCCGCCCCCGCCCCGGTAACCGCCGTATTCGCGGGCCTGCTGACGAAGGTCGGCGTGTACGCGATCATCCGGACCCACACGCTGTTGTTCCCCGACGGCGGCTTCGACGACATACTGCTCGTCTGCGGCCTGCTCACCATGCTGATCGGCATATTGGGCGCGATCGCGCAGAGCGATATCCGACGGCTGCTGTCGTTCACGCTGGTAAGCCATATCGGGTACATGGTGTTCGGCATCGGACTTTCCACCGCCGCCGGACTGTCCGGCGCGGTGTTCTATGTGGCGCACCACATTCTGGTGCAGACCGCACTATTCCTGGTGGTCGGCCTGATCGAGCGGCAGGCGGGCTCGGTATCGCTGCGCCGACTCGGTGGTTTGGCGACGGCGAGTCCGCTGCTGGCCATCCTGTTCCTGGTGCCCGCCTTGAATCTCGGTGGCATACCGCCGTTTTCGGGGTTCATCGGCAAGGTCGCCCTATTGCAGGCGGGCGCGGCGGATGGCAGCGTACTGGCCTGGGTGCTGGTCGGGGGTTCGGTGGTGACCAGTCTGCTCACGCTGTATGCCGTCGCGCGGGTGTGGAGCAAGGCGTTCTGGCGGCCGCGCGCCGAGGCACCCGAGGGGCATCTCACCGCGGCGAAACCGCCGACCCTGGTGGAGGATTCGACCGATGTGCGCTATGACGAGCGCACCGATCCCGGACGGATGCCGCTGCTGATGGTGCTGTCGACGACAGCACTCGTGGTGGCCGGTCTCTGTCTGACCGTCTTCGCCGGTCCGGTCCTGCGCATTGCCGATCGAGCGGCAACGGACCTGAGCGATCCCACGGTGTACGTCGGTGCGGTGCTGGGCAGTTCGTCTGCCGAACACGGCAAAGTGAGCAAGGGGCCGATCCGATGAGCGAGCGAAGCATATGCGTGGTGCGGTTATGAGTACCGGCGCGGCACGCTTGCTGCCCAGCCGGACGACGGCGGTGCGGATCGGCGTGCTGCTATGGCTGACGATCGTCTGGTTGATGCTCTGGGGCGATCTCAGTGTCGGCAACCTCTTGGCCGGACTCGGCGTCGGCGCATTGATCATGCTGACCTTGCCGCTGCCCCGGGTCCCGGTATCCGGGCGGTTGCATCCGGTGTCGCTGGCCGAATTGATCATTGTCAGTGCGTATTACGCGCTGGAATCCAGTCTGCAGGTGGCCTGGTTCGCGGTACGTCCGGCGCCACCGCCGGTCTCCGGCGTGCTCCGGGTGAATTTGAGTATGCGATCGGATCTGGTGCTGGTGTTGTGCGCCGATGTGCTCAATCTGATCCCCGGCACGATGGTGCTGGAGATCGACCGTCAGCGCTGTGTCATCTACGTGCATGTGCTGGATGTGAGCAGCGAGGCGGCGGTCGATACGTTCTACCGGACCACCCGGCGGCTGGAGCGGCTGCTCATCTCGTCGTTCGAGCGCCCCGCCGAATGGCGTTCGGGCAGCAGAACTTCCGATCCGGAGGTGGAATCGTGATCGTTGTCGCCATTGTGGCGGGCATCATGCTGACGGTCGCCGGCGTACTCGTCAGCTACCGCATTCTCGCCGGTCCGGACACCCTGGACCGGGTCGTCGGCATCGACGCGCTGATGGCCATCGCCGCCTCCGGACTCGCGGTCTGGGCCGCCTACACCGACGACACCACGGTCGTGCCGGCGATCGTGGCGCTGGCCCTGGTCGGCTTCCTCGGCTCGGCCGCGGTCTCCCGATTCCGGGTCAGGGATGACGTATGAACCTGTGGCACTTGGCCGCCGGAGCCCTCATCCTGACCGGCGCGACACTCGCACTGACCGCATCCATTGCCATCGTGCGCTTCCCCGACACCCTCTCGCGCATGCACGCCGCCACCAAACCTCAGGTGGTCGGTCTGGTCCTGGTGCTGGCGGGCACTGCGATCCAATTGCGCGGCCACGGCAATATCGGGCTGCTGGTGCTGGTCGGCCTGTTCACCCTGCTCACCGCCCCGGTGATCGCCCACTTGATCGGCCGCACCGCCTACCGGGAACAGCGCTACCGTGACGGGCTGCGGCGCGTCAATGAACTGCCCGACGACACCCGCTGAGCCGCATCAGGATCGGACCGGAATCGGCTCCTCGGCTGCGCTCACCGGCACCACCGCGAACCAGGTCGCGTGGAATGCGGCGGCCATGGCGGCCAGCAGCGCGAGTACGACAGTCCCGGCCAGCACCGGATATTCGGCCATCGAGACCGCGAGATAGCGGAAGGCCAGCAGCAGTGTGCCGAGGATCGCCGCGCCGAACAGGACCAGTCGCACGCGGAACCAGCCCCAACCGCGTTCGGGATCGCGCAACACGGAGTCGACGGTCAGGCACAGCACGGCGCCCGCGACCAGGTCGACGCCGTAGTGATAGCCGAAGCCGAGGGTCGCGGTCAATGTCGCGAGCAGCCAGAACGCGCCGAGGCAGCGCAACCACAGCGGAGCGCGGGAACCGTCGGTGTCGCGGCGGGTGTGCAGAAAGACCGACAGCGCCCATGCGGTGTGCATGGAGGGCATGCAGTTGCGCGGTGTGAAGGCGTCGAAGGGCATCGGCGCCGGATTGCGGTCGACCGGTGGGATGACACCGGGCCAGAAGTTGCCCACCTGCAGGCCGTGGCCGTCCGCGCCGAAGGCGAACATCGGACCGACCACCGGGAAGATCACATAGATGACCGGGCCGAGCAGTCCGAGCACCAGGAAGGTGCGCACCAGATAGTGACTCGGCCATATACCGGTCGAAACCACCCGGCGCAGCTGCCACACCGCGACGACGATCGCCGCCACCGGAAGTTCGATATAGACCCAGTGCAGTACCGCGTAGACGGCCGGTCCGAGTGCGTCCACCACCCGACCCATCACCCAGGATGGATCACCGAGCGCGTGGTCGGCGAGCGCCACATAGACGTCGTAGACCTGTGGGCGGCTGACCACCGTAATGTGCAGCCACACATCACCGACCTTGGTGGCCAGGACCAGCAGTGCGCCGAGGGCGGCGGCGTGCAGCGCATTGCGCCGCTCGACCCCGCGCCAGCGCAATCCCGCGACCAGCGCCAGACCGGTCAGCACAATGGTCGGACCATTGCCGATGGCGAACGATGCACCGCTGAGCAGGCGAATACCCGCCCACACCGCATCGATACCCGCCGCGATGCCGACCGCGATCATCCTGCGGCGCTGGGAGATTCCGACCAGGGCCAGGATCAGTCCGGCCCACGGCAACGACATGGACTTGGGCGTGCCGACGTAGTCGTGCCACAGACTGCCGAGCGGACCCTCGAAATCGTGCCCGATCGAACCCAGCTGCAGGGCGATGAGCAGCACCGGCACCGCCGCGATCGCGGCCACCACCCAGATCCGCGAGCGTAGCGCGCGCACCCGCTCGATGCGGCTGCCACGGCTGTCCTTTTCGAGCGCTTTGCGAGCTATCGCTACGCGTTGACCCGGATCTTCGACAAGCACATCGACCATAGTAAACGGGGGATGAACGCCATCCCCCTGGCCAACTGAACGTCAGCCGACCGTTCACCCCGGCCGAACTACTGGTCCAGCTCCTTGACCAGGGCATCGACGACCGCGACCAGATCGCCCTGTGTGCTCGCGGCCACTTTGCGCTGGCGCTGATAGGACGCACCGCGCTGCGGGATCTCCGCCACGAGCGCGAGTTCGTCCACACATCCCAGCCGCTTGGCGGTCGGCTCCAGCCGGTGCAGCAGATCCGTCAGATCGTCGGTGACCAATCGCTCGTTGCTGTCGTCATCGACAATGACGATCGCGTCCAGGCCGTAGCGGGCGGCCCGCCACTTGTTCTCCTGGACATGCCACGGCGGAATGGACGGCAGCACTTCACCGTTCTCGAGACGCTGATCGAGGTCGACGATCAGGCAGTGGATCAGCGCAGCCATGGCCGCCAGCTCCGCGCGGGTCGAAATCCCATCGCAGACCCGCACCTCGATGGTGCCCCATTTCGGCGCCGGCCGGATATCCCAGTGCATGCCGCCGAGCTGCTCGAAGACCCCGGTCTTCATCTGGTCGTGCACGAAATGCTCGAACTGCGTCCAGTTTTCGAATTGGAACGGCAGACCGGCGGTCGGCAGCTGCTGAAACATCAGCGTCCGGTTGCTCGCATAACCGGTATCCGCACCGGCCCACATCGGCGAGGACGCGGATAGCGACAGCAGATGCGGATACGACAGCAGCAGCGAGTTCAGAATCGGAAAGACCTTCTCGCGGTGCGAGACTCCGACGTGCACGTGCACGCCCCAGATCATCATCTGGCGGCCCCACCACTGGGTGCGATCGATCAGCTCGTCGTAATGCGCTGAGCGCGTGAGCTGTTGGGCCGACCACTGGGCAAACGGATGGGTGCCCGCACAGAACAGATCGACGCCGAGCGGATCGGCGGCATGGCGCACGGTATCCATGGTGCCGCGCAGATCATCGACCGCCTCGCCGACCGAGTTGTGCACACCGGTGACGAGTTCGACCGTATTGCGTAGCAATTCCTTGGTGACCTGCGGTGTGCCGTCGTAGGCGCGCAACTCGCCGAGCGAATCGAATACGGCCGCAGCGGTATTCGACAGATCGCGGGTCACCTTGTCGACGAGCGCGATCTCCCATTCGATCCCGATAGTAGGCCGGGGCGAGCCCTTGAAGGGAACTCGCGCGATTGCTGTCCCGGCCATATCGGTGAACCTTGCTACTGGATGACGCCGCAAGCGACGCGGCCACCCGCGTCGCCGGTCGCAAGAGTGGTCTCGTCCGGACCCGCGACACCGTCGGCGCGGACATAACGGTTGGGGATATTGCCGAAGTTGTCGGCGTCGGCGTGGATCATCAGGGCCTTGCCCTTGATGTCGTCCAGGGTCACCGCATCGGTGGTGGTGACCAGCTTGGCCGAACCGTCCGCACGGACCTCGAGCGAGGTCAGATCGCCGCTGGCCGGATGCACATTGGCACTGCCGACCTGCAGGTGGCCACCGGCGGAGAGGAAGTCACCCGCGGGACCGCCGGTGGGCGCGACCGAATTCGGCTCGCACTTGCCGACCTGGTGGATGTGCAGGCCATGGAAGCCCGGACGCAATCCATGCGCCTCGACGCTGACCTGCAGGTGGTTACCGTCCTTGGTGATATTCGCGACGGCGACCGAGGCGCCAGCGGGGTCCTTCAGGTCGACCTTCACCCCCGGGTTCGCGTTCGGCGCGCCCGTCTCGGTGCCGAACTCGCCTGCGGGCGGGGCGGAAGCACCCGTCCACACCGGGGGCGTCGTTCCCTTGACTTCGCTCGATTCCTGACTGTTCGAACAGGCGGCAAGGCCGAAGACCGCGACAGCGAGCACCGGGGTCACAGTCCGCCAGGACGGGCGACGAGATGTGTACGGGGCCATCGGGGGAACTCCTTTACGAGTACCGAGTTTACGAGTAAAGCTGGGTGGACACGTTCGTTACCGGACAAGATGATGCCACGCCCGCCGTGTCGTACCGTGACAGGGCCGTGTCGCGGCGAGGCGGTATTCATTTCGCGACGCTCCCGGGACCTCATGGTCACGCTCGGGCTACCGCCTCCCGGCCCATCACTCGGGCCGAGATACACCTCAGTTGCCCGTGACAACCACCGTGACACCCGAACCCGAACCGGCGGCTCGCGGCTCGGCGGTCACGCCCAGTTCGTCGGCAATGGCCAGTGCGGCCTCTTTCTCACCGGGGCTATTGCCGTAGTACACAGTCGTATTCGAGATATTCGGGCCGGGATAGTTGCCGACCTCGGCGACCGTCCAGCCGTTGGTGGTGAGCTCATTCGCCGTGCGCGCGGCCAATCCGGGGACCGTGCTGTTGTTCAGAACCCGTACCGGCACCGCGCGATTCGCCGTTGTGGTCGACGGGGTCGTCGTCGGCGTTGTGGTCGACGACGTAGCGGCCGGTTTTGTGGTCGACGCCACCGGAGTGGTCGTCGCGACCGCCGTGGTTGCCGCGGCCTGACCCGTGGTTGCCGCGGCCTGACCCGTGGTCGCGGTGGTCTGCCCCATTGCCGCGGTCGAGGATTCACCCGCCCCCGAGGTATCGGAGTCCGAACTCGACAACGACATCGCGCCGAGTCCGGCGAACACGATGGCCAGCGCGATCAACACCATCGCCAGCGCGCGCAACGGCGGCCCGCCGGGGGTGGGATTCGAGTTGCTCACGTAAAAGACCCTATCCGCAAACCGGGCCCTGTGGTCGTTGCGCGGGGCCCGCCTTTACGGCGGCGCGTCATACCTGGAAGCCGAGCCTTCGGGCGGCTCGGGCCTTCTGCCTGCTCGCCCGCAGTCGCCGCAGCCGCTTCACCAGCATGGGATCGGCGGCCAGTGCCTCCGGCCGGTCCACCACCGCGTTGAGCACCTGGTAGTACCTGGTCGGCGACATGCCGAACAGCTCACGAATGGCCTCTTCCTTGGCACCGGCGTACTTCCACCATTGCCGTTCGAAGGCCAGAATGTCGTGCTCACGACGGCTGAGACCGTCACTGCCATCGCCGACCTGCGCGGCCGTGACATCTTCGCTCGCAGAATGGCCGTCCTGGATCGCGGACAGATTCCGAGCCGCTGCGCCGTCCATCTTGCTCCCTCGCCGAGTAAGAACCACCAGACGAAAAATGATGCTTATACGTCGCGGATCATTCAACCACGGGCTCCAGGGATTGCCCCACCTTCGGTGCGGCGTGTCCCTACCGGTCGGTAGCGAGTCGCAACGACGCGTTGTCGGGCGCGCGAACGCCATCGGCAATAATTGACGCCATGGCAATCCTCCCCATCGTGATCGTCGGTGATCCCGTACTGCACAATCCGACCGAACCGGTCACCCAGACGCCGGAGGAGCTGGCCGAGCTGATCGCGGATATGTACGACACGCTCGATGCCGCCAATGGCGTCGGGCTGGCCGCCAACCAGGTCGGCGTGCCGTTGCGGCTGTTCATCTACGACTGCCCCGATATCGATGAGAAGGGTGCGACCGTACGGCGCAAAGGTGCGGTGATCAACCCGGTGCTGGAGACCTCGGAGATTCCGGAGACCATGCCGGATCCCGACGATAACGACGAGGGCTGCCTGTCGGTGCCCGGCGAGCAGTTCCCCACCGGCCGCGCCGACTGGGCGCGCGTCACCGGAACCGATGAGCACGGCAATCCGGTCGATATCGAGGGCAAGGGTTTCTTCGCCCGCATGCTGCAGCACGAGGTCGGACATCTCGACGGCTATCTCTATGTGGATGTGCTGGTCGGCCGCAACGCCCGCGCGGCGAAGAAGGCGATCAAGCGGAACGGTTGGGGCACACCGGGACTCAGCTGGATTCCCGGTACGGTGCCCGATCCGTTCGGACACGATGACTGATCCTGCGGGAGCGGAGTCGGCGCAGCGACCAGATCGGGCGGGCCAACCGGGCGATTCGCCATTGCCCGATATCCAACTGGGTCGGCGCGTTGTACTGCGGTATCGGTTGCCAGCGGGTTATCCACAACCACTCACCGATGTGATCGGCGAATTGGTTTCACTGGATCCGCCGACGGTGCGCGGCGCGGACGGACAGGTCGTCGCGGTTGCCCCCGATCGCGTGGTGGCAATGAAAGCGTTGGGGCCCAGGCCGATTCGCACCAGGGAGATTCGCGCGCTGGAGGCCGCCGCGGCATACGGCTGGCCCGGAATCGAGCAGGCATGGATCGACGGGTGGCTGTTGCGTGCCGGGCACGGATACACCTACCGCGCCAATTCCGCTGTGCCGCTCGGCAGTTCGGACGGTCCGGCGGCGCTCGGCGCGGATACGCTGCAGCGGATCGGCGAGTGGTACACCGCGCACGGGCTGCCGGTCCAACTCGCACTGCCCGATCGACTCGCCCCACTGCCGCCGGGCTGGCGCAGTCGACGGGAGACCCGGCTGCTCGCCATCGATATCGAGAATTTCGTACTGCCGCAGGGACCGCCGATGGTGCGCATCGCACCCGCGCCCGATGCCGCGTGGCTATCGATGCACCGGCACGGCGGCGAAGCCCCTGCGGCACAGGCGGTTTCCACACCGCCGGTGGTCGAGGTACTGACGGCGGTGCACGACGGCGAGGTGGGATTCGCCTCGCTCGGCCTGCCCCGGCCCATCGCGATCGGCCGCGGCGCGCTCACCACCGCGCCGGATGGTCGCCGCTGGATCGGTCTGACCTGCGTCGCGGTGGCGGCCGAACACCGCAGACACGGACTGGGGTCGCTGGTGTGCGCGGAGTTGATCCGCTGGGGGGCCGACCGCGGCGCCACCCACGCCTACCTCCAGGTCGAGGCCGAGAACACCGTGGCCATCGCGATGTACCACGAATTGGGTTTCCTCGACCACCACACCTACCGCTACGCCACGCCGGACGGGCCTCGCTGAACCAATGGTCCTGCGGTAGAACAGAGCTATAACCCATTGTGAAGGAAGGCATCCGTGCGTCTCGCGACCTGGAACGTCAATTCGATCCGCTCCCGCCTCGACCGGGTCGCGGACTTCCTCGACCGCCAGGACATCGATGTGCTCGCGATGCAGGAAACCAAATGCCGTGATGACCAGTTCCCGTTCGAGCGCTTCGACGAACTCGGCTACGAGGTCGCCCATATCGGGCTGAACCAGTGGAACGGCGTGGCCATCGCCTCCCGCATCGGCCTGGACGATGTGGCCGACGCCTTCCCGAATCAGCCCGGCTTCGATAAGGACGCAGGCGAATCGCTGATCAGCGCGCCGATCGTGGAATCGCGCGCACTCGGGGCGACCTGCGGCGGGGTCCGAGTCTGGAGCCTCTACGTCCCCAATGGCCGCACCCTCGACGACCCGCACTACACCTACAAACTGGAATGGCTTGCCGCCCTGCGCGATAACGGCGCCCAATGGCTCGCCGACAATCCACAGGCCCAGATAGCCCTGGTCGGCGACTGGAATATCGCGCCGACCGACGACGATGTCTGGTCCGTCGAATACTTCGCCGACAAAACCCACACCTCCCAGCCCGAACGCGACGCCTTCAACGCCATTGTCGAAACCGGCTTCGCCGACATCATGCGCCCGTTCGCCCCCGGCCCCGGCGTCTACACCTACTGGGACTACACCCAGCTGCGCTTCCCCCGAAAAGAAGGCATGCGCATCGACTTCATCCTCGGCTCCCCCGCCCTCACCGCCCGCGCCAAGGACGCCCTGGTCGACCGCGAGGAACGAAAAGGCAAGGGCGCCAGCGACCACGCCCCGGTAATCGCCGAATTCACCGACTGACGTTCAACGAGCCAGAGGAGGTCGTCATCACTCGAGCGGGACGTGAATCTGCCGTCGTGATCTCGCTGCGTGAGTACGAGTCGTTGAAGGAAACCGCCTATCTGCTCGGATCCCCGGCCAATGCGCGTCATCTCGAGCGATCCATCGAACAGCTACGGTCCGGTGACGTCGAGCACCACGAACTCGATGAAACCGACGATGGGGACGACGCGTGAAGATCCTCTTCACCCCAGAAGCCTGGGCCGAGCTCGACGGTGGTGCGCAGCAGTCTGCGTGGTCTCCGCGTCGAATTCGGCGAATTCGCAGGTTTTCGGGTTGAAGAGAGTTTCGGTCAACGATGACTCCTCGGCTGTGATCAGCCGTCCGGTTGCCGCTCCGGCGACTTTCATCCGCGACCGTAGAATTATTGTGCACTGACGTAGGAAAGCCATCTTCAGGCTCGGGACCAGCGCGAATCCACGGTGAAACGCTGATATCTTGGTCCGCATGGGTAGCGAGACGGCGGTGCGGCCACGGCAGCGGGCTCAGCATCTGGGCCCCGAGCGTCGCCGACCCCAGGTGCTCGACACCGCACTGGCGATCGCCGTCGAACACGGCATCGCGGCGGTCACCATGGCCGCGATCGCCGAGCGGATGAATGTGACCCGGCCCGTGGTGTACGCCTGCTTTCCGGATCGCGTCGAACTGATCGAGGCACTGATCCAGCGTGAGGAGAGCTTTCTCGTCGGCGGACTGCTCGAGGTGCTGCCGCCCCGCGATGTCGACGCGGGCGAGACCGTATTCATCGACGGCTTCCGCGCACTGCTGGAGAAGGCGGCCGATCGGCCCGATGCGTGGCGACTGCTGTACGGCAATCCCGATCCCGCCGTTGCGGATTCATTCGGGCGCGGCCGCAAACTCGCCGTCGAGCGCTGCACCGCACTGCTGCGACCGACACTGCACGCATGGGGCACCGCGGACGCCGACCATAAACTGCCGGTGCTGGTGGAACTGTGGGTGTCCGCGGGCGAGGGCGCGGTGCGCACCCTGCTCACCGGCGAGGGCGACTGGGATCCGCAGCGCCTCGGGGCATTCGTCGGCTCGGCCGTATACCGCGCGCTGCGCCACGCCTGAGCAAACGCCACCGATTGCGCCATGCGCTCGACTGGCCCGACCGGCGGTCGACAATTGTTCAGCAGTTGGCCCTATCACTAGACGGAATGCCGCAGAAGGCGGCCCTGGACCGGCAAAATGTCCACCGATCCGGCCCTGTACCCCACCACCGGGCACTACGATGGGGGCATATTCAGCGGTCCGGCGGAGGTGCGGTCATGGCGTTTTATCGGCAGGTGGGAGCGGTGCCGCCGAAGCGACACACGCAGCATCGAGACGACCAGGGACAGCTCTATTACGAAGAGCTGATGGGCGAGGAAGGCTTTTCCGGCGATTCCTCGCTGCTCTATCACCGCGGTCTGCCGCCCGCCATCGTCGACTCGACGGTCTGGGAGTTGCCGGACCAGTCCCTGACCCCGAATCATCCACTACGCCATCGCCATCTGCGGCTGCACCAGCTGTTCCCCGGCGATACTCCGGCCGAAACCGATCCGGTCACCGGCCGACGGCTGCTGCTCGGGAATGCGGATGTGCGGATCTCCTATGTCGCGGCCAAGGGCGCCTCACCGCTGTACCGCAATGCGATCGGCGATGAGCTGGTGTACGTGGAATCCGGTGCCGCCGTTGTCGAAACGGTCTTCGGTACCATCCCCGCCCGACAGGGCGACCAGGTCCTGATTCCGCGGGCGACCACGCACCGCTGGCTACCGACCGGCCCGGAACCGCTGCGCGCGTATGTCATCGAGGCGGCCGGCCACATCACGCCACCCAAGCGCTATCTATCGAAATTCGGTCAGCTGCTGGAACATTCGCCGTACTGCGAGCGCGATCTACACGGCCCGTCGCAGCCGTTGATGGCCACCGGAACCGATATCGAGGTGCTGGTGAAACACCGTCCCGGCGGTCGCGTGGTCGGCACCCGGATGATCTACGCAACGCACCCCTTCGATGTGGTCGGCTGGGACGGCTGCCTGTATCCGCTCACCTTCAATATCTCCGATTTCGAACCGCTCACCGGCCGGGTGCACCAGCCGCCGCCCGCCCATCAGGCCTTCGAGGGCGTCAACTTCGTGGTGTGCAATTTCGTACCGCGCAAGGTCGACTACCACCCGCTATCGATTCCGGTGCCGTACTACCACTCCAATGTCGACAGCGACGAAATCATGTTCTACTGCGGCGGAAACTATGAGGCGCGTAGGGGTTCGGGCATCGGCCAGGGGTCGGTGTCGGTGCATCCCGGCGGCTATGCGCATGGTCCGCAGCCGGGCGCGTACGAGCGCAGTATCGGCATCGACTTCTTCGACGAACTCGCGGTCATGGTCGACACGTTCCGGCCGCTCGAACTCGGTGAGGGCGCGCTGGCCTGTGAGGATCCCGGATATGCGTGGACCTGGTCGGGTCGCGGACCACAGTCCGACGGACACCGGCGATCCGATCAGCGCCCGCACGCGGACCAGCGTCGTGGGCCCGCATGAAGACCCGCGTCGAAGTAGCCGACGACGACCTCTTCGGCCCCCGCAATCTCCCCTACGGGGTCTTCGCACCCGAGGGCGAGGATTTTCGCGTCGGCGTCCGGATCGGCGAGTACGTCATCGATCTGGCTGCGGCACTGGAGGATCCGGTATTCGCCGAGCCGAGCCTCAATGCCTTCATGGCGCAGGGACCGCGTCGTTGGCGCGAGGTGCGCAACCGGATCCGCGAGCTGATCGATACCGAATTGCCCACGGCCGCCGTGCACCTACTGCATGATGTGCGGACCGAACTGCCGGTGCAGATCGGCGATTACGTCGACTTCTACGCCAGCATCGACCATGCAACGAACCTCGGCAGACTGTTCCGTCCCGATTCCGAACCGCTGCTACCCAATTGGCGATATCTGCCGGTCGGATATCACGGACGCGCCGGCACCGTGGTGGTCTCCGGGACCGATATCGTGCGCCCGCGCGGCCAACGCCGAACACAATCCGGCACACCGGATTTCGGACCGTCACAGCGTCTCGATATCGAGGCGGAGCTCGGCTTCCTGGTCGGGGTCGGTTCCGAGCTGGGCACCCCCATCGATATCGACGAGTTCGCCGAGCACGTCTTCGGCGTCGCGCTGGTGAACGATTGGTCCGCACGCGATATCCAGGCCTGGGAGTATCAGCCGCTCGGCCCCTTCCTCGGCAAATCCTTCGCGACGTCGCTGTCGGCCTGGGTCACCCCGCTGGCCGCGTTGGAGGAGGCCCGCATACCGCTGCCGGAGCAAGTGCCCCAGCCGCTGCCCTATCTGCGGGGCAGCCAGCCATGGGGATTCGATATCGATCTGGCCGTGCGCTGGAACGGCCAAACCGTCGCGCACCCACCGTATGCCCGGATGTACTGGTCACCGGCGCAGATGCTGGCGCATCTCACCGCGAACGGCGCCGCCACCCGCACCGGCGACCTCTACGCCTCGGGCACCATCTCCGGACCTTCCCCCGACCAGCGCGGTTCGTTCATCGAATTGTCCTGGGGCGGAGCCGAACCCCTCACGGTGAACGGCCTGCACCGCACCTTCCTCGAGGATGGCGACGAGGTGGTCATCACCGCCTCGGCCCCGGGTCCGAATTCGCATCGCATCGGCCTCGGCGAGGTCCGCGGTCGCATCTGGCATGCCCGCACCGCACCATAACGCGATCCCACGCGTGCATTGTCGGGTGCCACGAGGGCAGGTCGAGTGGCGCATAGCTCGTGGCGACCTCGCACACGGTACGGCCTACGAGGTAGCCAATGGTTATGCGGCAAAGTACCGAGGTGGCGGGGTGAGGGACTGCGTAGGTTTGCGGAGTGATGCGGTGGACGGGTGGCTGCGTCGACTCGGACGCCGGCATCGACTTTCAGTCCAGGCAGAACTCATTGCCCTCCGGGTCGGTGAGCACGATGTGACCAGCGTCCAAGCCGCCCGGCTCGGTACGGCTGAGTCGCGTTGCACCGATCGCGACGAGTCGGGTTGCCTCGGCTTCCAACGCGGTCATCCGTTCGTCGCCGGTCAGTCCGGGCGCGGCGCGGATATCCAGGTGTACACGGTTCTTCGCGGTCTTCGGTTCGGGCACCTTCTGGAAGAACAGCCGCGGCCCCGAGCCATCGGGATCGAGGATGGCCGACCGGTCGTTGTGATGCTCCGGCGGTACGCCCCAGGCAGTCAACGCGGTCGTCCAATCCGGAAAGCCCGCGGGCGGCGGTTGCAGGTGATAGCCCAACGCCTCCGCCCAGAACGTCGCCTGCGCACCGGGATCGGCGCAGTCGTACGTCACCTGGAACTCCTTGCCCATCACGGCTCCAATCTGTCGGCGACCTGTTCGGCCTGGATTCAACCGGCATCTTCGCACCGACCGCTGACAAACTCCGCGTGAGCGAATAAGTCGGGCCCGATCCGCACGTTCGGATCGGGCCCGCTCACGTCCATAAGTGCGGCAAGGTCACCGCCGCGGACGAAACTACGAGACCACGGGCAGGTACACCTGGGCGCCGTGGTCGGCGAACTCGGCGGACTTCTCCGCCATCCCCGCCTCGATCGCTTCGGTTTCCGAAAGTCCCTGGCGCGCGGCGTATTCCCGGACGTCCGCGGAAATGCGCATGGAGCAGAACTTCGGTCCGCACATGGAGCAGAAGTGGGCGGTCTTGGCGGGTTCGGCGGGCAGGGTTTCGTCGTGGTACTCGCGGGCGGTATCCGGGTCCAGCGACAGCGCGAATTGGTCGCGCCAGCGGAATTCGAAGCGCGCCTTGGACAACTCGTTGTCCCGGTCCTGGGCGTGCGGGTGGCCCTTGGCGAGGTCGGCGGCGTGGGCGGCGATCTTGTAGGTGATCACGCCGACCTTGACATCGTCCCGGTTGGGCAGACCCAGATGCTCCTTGGGGGTGACATAGCAGAGCATCGCGGTACCGGCCTGGGCGATGATCGCGGCACCGATGGCCGAGGTGATGTGGTCGTAGGCGGGCGCAATATCGGTGGCGAGCGGGCCGAGGGTGTAGAACGGCGCCTCCTCGCACAACTCCTCTTCCAGCCGCACGTTCTCCACGATCTTGTGCATCGGCACGTGCCCCGGACCCTCGATCATCACCTGCACGCCATGGGATTTCGCGATCTTGGTCAGCTCGCCGAGGGTGCGCAGCTCGGCGAACTGCGCCTCGTCATTGGCGTCGGCGATGGAGCCGGGACGCAGGCCGTCACCGAGGGAGAAGGTCACGTCGTAGCGCGCCAGGATCTCGCAGAGTTCGGCGAAGTTGGTGTACAGGAACGATTCCTGGTGGTGCGCCAAACACCATGCGGCCATGATGGATCCGCCGCGCGAGACGATGCCGGTGACCCGCTTGGCGGTCAGCGGCACATAGCGCAGCAGCACACCGGCGTGCACGGTCATATAGTCGACGCCCTGCTCGCACTGCTCGATCACGGTGTCGCGGTAGATCTCCCAGGTGAGTGCGGTCGGATCGCCGTTCACCTTCTCCAGCGCCTGATAGATCGGCACGGTGCCGACCGGGACCGGGGAGTTGCGCAGAATCCACTCGCGGGTCTCGTGGATGTTCTTGCCGGTGGACAGATCCATAATGGTGTCCGCGCCCCAGCGGGTGGCCCACACCATCTTCTCGACCTCCTCCGCGATCGAGGAGGAGACGGCCGAGTTGCCGATATTGGCATTGATCTTCACCAGGAACTTCTTGCCGATAATGGTCGGCTCCAGCTCCGGATGCTTGTGGTTGGCCGGGATGACGGCGCGGCCGGCGGCGACCTCGTCGCGCACGAGCTCGGCGCGCACGCCCTCGCGCGCGGCGATAAAACGCATCTCGGGGGTGATGATGCCCTGACGTGCCCAGGCCAGCTGGGTCGGCGGACCGTCGACCTCGGGCTCGGCCCAGCCGTCGCGCAGCTTGGGCAGCCCCGCGTCCAGGTCGATGGTCGCCGCCTCGTCGGTGTACGGGCCCGAGGTGTCATAGACGTCGAAGTGCTCGCCATTGGTCAGATTGATCCGACGCACCGGAATGCGCAGGTCATCGACCTGCTGGTAGTGCTTGACGCTGCCTTCGATCGGACCGGTGGTCACGGAGTCGACAGGAGCGGAGCCTGCGGAGCGACCCGCGGACGCAGTTGTGCCCATTTGATTTCCTCCCTACGCCAGCATTACCTGGTCAGGTTCATACGGTCGACGGCCCTGAACGCCCGAATTGGGCTAGCCGTCCTCTCAGCCCGCTGGTGCGAGCCCCCGTTGGGTGTGAAATTTTCCCGCCCGACGATACCTTTCCACGTCCGCATCCCGCCCGGCGATCGGAGGAACATACAGCGAAGCGCGGGACGGGCGAGGGCGCGCCGGTAGATTCGACAAGGTGAAATTCACCCTGGAGGTAGATCTGGATGTCCTGCCCGAGGGCGTCCGAGCACCTGCCGATCTCGCCGATGAGCTCGGTCGCATCCTGCGCTACTGGGGCGGCAACGTAAAGCACTACCAGCTGATCGAGGGCGACGGTTCGGCCATCTACAACTCCGGATACCGCGAGGTCGGCTCCTGGCAGATCAGCTGATTCTCAGTAGGACTGGAGTTCGATAAGTGCGCCTTCCGGATCGCGCAGATGCGCGGTCCGCAGATTCGGCCCCCACTCCGGACGATCCACCGCCCCGGCGACCAGCGTCGCGCCGTTGCGCAGACACAGCGCGACACCGGCGTCGACATCGGCCACTCGGCACACGAACATCACCGCGTCCTGCGCGGGCGCCGGGGTGACCGGCAGATCGGTGGTGCCAGCGACCTGGGCCATGGCAGCGCGGTCGAAGAGCACCAGGACTGCCTGGTCGTCCACATCCCAGTTCGCGTACGGGCCCGCGGCGGTGCCCTTGATCAGCTTCGCGCCGACCAGCTCCGGGAGGACGGCGCGGTAGAACTCGAAGCATTCGGCGAAGCGGGTGACGAGCAGTCTCGGGTACAGGGCGTCCACGATATCTCCTATTTAGTAGGTGCCCACCTATCGTAGGACCGGCCCTATAATTTGTCGCATGGAATTCGCGCGGGCCCTGCCGCCGAGCCTGCTCGGGCTCGACACCTACCTGCTGTCACGTGTCGGCAAGGTCGCGCGCGGCCGATTCGCCGAGCGGCTCGCGGCGCGCGGACTTCGGTTGTGGCATATGGCCGTACTCGCCGCGCTGGCTGATTTCGGCCCGCATGTGCAGCGCGATCTGGGGATCCGGCTCGATATCCATCCCAGCGATGTGGCGAAGATCGTCGATGAATTGGCCAGCGCCGGTCACGTCGAACGCACCCGCGATCCCGCCGATCGCCGCAGAATGTCGGTGCGGATCACCAGGTCCGGCCGGACGGCACTGCGGGCGCTGGACAAGGAGGCCGGGCAAGTGCGCGAGGAAATCCTCGCACCGCTCAGCCGGGAGGAACGAATCATGTTGTCGGACATGCTGCGTCGACTGTTCGAGCACACCCACCCGGACGCCGTCGCGGATTGACACCGGGCACCGGTACGCGTGGGGGCCCGGCCACAGTGGATTCAACCGGGATCGCGCCGCGACACGCGCCACCGCGGCACACGCGCCACCGCGGCCGATGGGCACTACGCCGACACCGCAGGCCCACAGGCACAACACCCACACCGCAGCCCCACAGGCACAACACCCGCCCGATCCCGGTGTGATCGAGCGGGCGTCGCACCGCATCAGACCGCGGTCTGCTTCTCCGACGCAACCGGTGCCGGCCCGCCTTGCGCAGCCGGTTCAACAGCCTTGCCGCGCAGCGGAACTTCCTCGATGAACCAGGAGATCACGAAGCCGAGCGCACAGATCACCGAGGCGGCCAGGAAGACATTCCCGACGCCGGAGGCAAAGGCGGCCAGATATCCGGGACCGTCGGCGGGCGCATGCCCCTGAAGTGCCCTGGTGAACAGGGATCCGAAGGCCGCGACACCGATTGATCCGCCGAGGGTGCGGAACAGGGTGACCGCGCCGGATGCCGCGCCGATATACGATATCTCCACGCTGTTCTGCGCGATGGCGGTGGACAGCTGCATCGAGAAGCCGAGTCCGGCTCCCATCAGCGCCATCGCGAATCCCGTTGCCAGCCGCCCGGTTTCGGCATCGACGGTGGCCAGCAGTACGGCACCCGCGGTGAGGAACACCCCGCCGAGAATGAAGAAGATCTTGTACTTTCCGGTGGCGGTCATCCGCTTGCCGACGATCTGGGACACGATGAGCAAGGGGATCATCATCGGCAGCAGCAGCAATCCGGAGTTGGCCGCCGAGGCACCCTGCACCGTCTGCTGGAACAGCGGCAGATACAGCACCGATCCGAACATGATCACGCCACCGACCAGAGCCGTCAGCGCGGCCAGGGTCAGATTGCGGGCACGGAAGATCTCCAGCGGAATCACCGGATCGGCGGCCCGGCGCTCGATGACGAGGAATGCGGCAAGAGCGGCCACCGCGAGCACGGCGAGTCCGATGATCCGGGCCGAGAGCCAGGCATAGTCGACACCGCCCCAGGTCGCGATCAGCACCAGCGCGGCGATCGCGACGGCGAGCGTGCAGATGCCCGTGTAGTCGATGGTCACCTTCCTGCGCGCGACCGGAAGCTCGAGCCGCCACCACGACCAGGCGAAGGCCACCAGGCCCAGCGGGATATTGATGTAGAAGGCCCACCGCCAGTCGAGTCCGTCGGTGATAACACCGCCGAGCAGCGGTCCGCCGATGGTGCCGATGGCCATCGTGGTGGCGGTCATGCCCTGGTACTTCCCGCGTTCGCGCGGCGGGACCAGCGCGCCGATGACGGCGAACGCGGTGACGGCGATACCGCCCGCGCCGAGCCCCTGCAGTGCGCGGAATCCGATCAGCGCCGACATCGACCACGATGCACCCGCCAGCACCGAACCGATCAGGAATACGCCGATAGCGCTGAGGAATACGGTCTTTCGGCTGTAGAGGTCGCCGAGCTTCGCCCATACCGGCGTCGAGATCGCCGATAGCAGGGTGTACGCGGTCACCACCCAGGCAACCTGGGACAGTCCGCCCAATTCACGCACGATCGTCGGCATCGCGGTGCCGACGATCGCGTTGTCCAGCATTGCCAGCAACATCGCCAGCAGCACCCCGGCCAGCACCAATCGGATCGATCGCGTTGGCGCGGTTCTCATTTCGGTCATTTCTGCGGACATGACCGCTCACCTCCTTCGGACTTGTCATCGGCAATCCCGAGCCGACCGATCCAGAAAAGCATAGCCGCTACAAAAGTACAACTGCTCCGACTTTGGTGCAGATAGCCAAATCGAGTAGGGTCGGCAATATGACCGCGACGACCGGACGCCGTGAGCGCAAGAAGGCCCAGACGCGCCAGGCCCTGGCCGACGCCGCGATGCAGCTGTTCACCGAACGCGGCTATGACAATGTCGGCGTCCGGGAGGTCGCCGAGGCGGCAGACGTATCACTGAGCACGCTGTTCAAACATTTCCCCAGCAAGGAATCGTTGGTCTTCGACCTGGACGCAGATGTCGAGGCCGATCTGGTCGCGGCCGTCCGCGATCGCCCCTCGGGACAACCGGTCATGCACGCGCTGCGCGACTATCTGATGCGCAGTCGCACCGCGCGCAGCGATGATCCCGGCATCGTCGCCTTCCATCGCCTCATCGACTCGACGCCAGCACTGCGCGAATACGCACACCAAATGCTGCTGCGGCACGAGTCCGCGCTGGCGGCCGCGATCGCCGAGGCGACCGGCAAACCGGATGGCGATCTCGCCGCCGCGGGATTGGCCCACTTCGCCCTGGAAAGCTCCAAAGTCGCCAGTACACGGGAGGATCCGCCGCGCGCGCTCCGGGAGCTGTTCGACCTGCTCGAACACGGCTGGGGCACGGACGCCGCAGGTCAGTGACTTCCGGTGACCCGAAATCCGTTGGGCACCAACCACATCGCAAGCACATTCAGTTCGCGACAATGCCCGCCGAAAGGCATGGCGTAGCAGCCGGTGCCACATCGAACGCGTGTCGCGCGGCGATACGCCGTTACGGAACGACCGACATCGAGCAGTAGGTCGGGCGAGGCGAGTTGACGGCGCCCAGCCGGAGCGCTCGACCGCAGAACCGCCGACGATCGAACCGATGGCCGGCCCGCCCCAGCCGCCGCGGACCAGATAGGGCGGACCGGCTCCGCATATTCCGACTCCACACCGACACGCTCCGAGTCAAGGCTCTGCACCTCCGCACTTGCGGCAGCAATCCCACAGACATCGTGCGCTCCGCTGATCCATCGGCATCCAGCCAGCATTCGTCGCATCTCAGCTAACGGAAAGCCACTGAGGCGATCAGGGGTAGCGGCAGAGGGAAATCCACGCATCGGCAGCAATCGGTTGACGCACAGATCTAGCGCTGCTAGATTCTCTATCAACGCTAAAACCAAGAACGGAAGCCATCATGATCACCACCGCCATTCAGGTCATCGCCATCGCCTCGGTCCTCGCGAACGCCGTCGTCTACGGCACCGACGCCTGCTTCGCGCTGATCACGCGTTCGGTGTACGACAAGCTGGACGACCGGACCGTGACCACCTCGGCTGGCTGGGGCCACTACTACGGCGATCGCCGGATGCCGATCGTCGGCATCGGCGGTGTGGTGACCGCCGTCGCGGCAACGCTGCTCGCGGCCATCGGCGGTCACGTCTCGGCGGCGATCGCGGCGGGTATTGCCGTCATCGCGCTGGTGACCTGGCTCGGGATCTATGTTCGGGTCGCGAAGCCGGTGAACACCCAGCAGACGGCCGCCGCGAAATCCGGCATCATCCCATCGAATGCGCGTGCGCTGCAGGATAAGTGGAACAGCGTCATCAACGGCCGGGTCGCCCTTCAGTTCATCGCCGTCGGCGCACTCTGCGCCGCCATCGCCCTTGCCTGACGCTCCTCATCGAAACCCTGTGTCGAACGCACATCGGATGTGCGCTCGACACAGGGTTTCGCTGGTATATGGCCATCTCGAAATGCGTTGCCTAGCGGATGATCTGGTCGATCAGCAGGCGCGCGGCCCGGTCGGTGCGTTCGACGTCACCGGTGATCAGCCGATCCTGAATAATGCCGCGTAGACCCGAAATCAATAGCGTGGCAACGGCTTCCGGATCGTCAATGGTGGTATCGATCCGGCACAGCGCATCGGTGAGTGTGCCGATGAAGGTCGCGATCGCGGCATTCGCGTATTCGCCATAGGGGCTCCCCGGCGCACACGCCGCGCCCAGTACTTGCAGCAGCACGCGCACACTCGTCGTGGCCTCCCCCGCGATATTCACCGAGCAGAATGCGCCGAGCCGCTCGCGCAGCGCCGCCGCATCGGTGACATCGGCGAAGATGGCGGGGATATCCGGGCGCTGCGTAGTGAGCGCCTGGACCAGCAGCTCCTCCTTGGTTTTGAAGTAGTGGATCAGCATGCGGGAGCTGGTGCCGAGTTCGGCGGCGAGCGGGCGCAGCGACAGATCGCCGAGGCCGTGTTCGGCGATGTATTCGACGACACCAGCCAGCAGATCGGCGCGTTTCGCGTGGTCGAGGGGGCGGGCCATGAGTTGACTGTAGCGATTGGTACAGGTATCCATGACATCGTGACTGTAACAATCGCTTCAGAAACTCGGCCGTCGGTCGTGGTCACTGCGGTCGCCGCGACCACATCGATTGCCGATGACATCGACGCGACCTGGTCCGGCCTGCTCGCCGGACGCAGTGGTATCGGCAGACTCACCGACGATTTCGTCGCCGAATATGATCTGCCGGTCCGCATCGGCGGCAAGTTGACCTCGCATCCGGGCGCCGAACTCACCCGCGTCGAACAGCGACGCCACTCCTATGTCGAGCAGATGGCCCTGGTGCTCGGCCGCCAGGTGTGGCGCAATGCAGGCACACCCGAGGTCGAGGGCGAACGGCTCGCGGTGGTCATCGGCACCGGCCTCGGCGGTGGCGATGCGCTGATCAATGCCGTCGACTCGATGCGCGACGGCGGCTATCGCAAGGTGTCGCCGATGTCGGTGCCGATGGTGATGCCGAACGGCCCGGCCGCCACGGTCGGCCTCGAGATCGGCGCAAAGGCCGGGGTCTTCGCGCCGGTCTCGGCCTGTTCGTCCGGTTCGGAGGCGATCGCGCACGCGTGGCGGCTGATCAGCACCGGCGAGGCCGATGTCGTGGTCGCGGGCGGCGTCGAGGGTCATATCGATGCGGTGCCGATCGCGAGTTTCGCGATGATGCGTGCGATGAGCACCCGCAATGACGAACCGGAGCGGGCGTCGCGGCCGTTCGATCGGGATCGGGACGGCTTCGTCTTCGGCGAGGCCGGAGCATTGCTGGTGCTGGAATCCGAGCGGCATGCGCGGGCGCGCGGCGCGCGGATCCATGGGCGCGTACTCGGCGCGGGGATTACCTCCGACGCCTACCACATCGTCGCCTCGGAGCCGGACGGCATCGGTGCGGCCCGTGCCATGCGCAAGGCGATAAGCACTGCCGGACTTCAGGTTTCGGATATTCAGCACGTCAATGCGCATGCCACCTCGACATCGATCGGCGATGCGTCGGAGGCCAATGCCATCACCGCCGTCACACCCGAGGCATCGGTCTACGCACCCAAATCCGCACTCGGCCATTCGATCGGCGCGGTCGGGGCGCTCGAATCCATCCTCACCATGCTGACGCTGCGCGACCAGATCGTCCCGCCCACACTGAATCTCGACAATCGCGATCTGGAGATCGACCTCGATATCGTCGCGGGCGCGCCCCGCGAGCAGCGCATCGACTTCGCCCTCAATAACTCCTTCGGCTTCGGCGGCCACAATGTCGCCCTCGCCTTCGGCCGGGCGTAGTGACGCCCAGCCGGTTACCCGGGAGTAGCGTCGTAGCAGAATCGTTAACCGGACGAACAATTCGCCGGGCAGCTTTGATGGGACAACGACGTGGCCGACGCTTTCTACACACCGGATCCGACGAATCCGAATCGGTTCGTCTCGACCGAGCTCACCCGCGGTCCGTGGTCACCGGACGCCCAGCACGCCGGACCGCCCTCCGCGCTGCTCGGGTATGCGATCGAGCGCTGTGAGCCGCGGGCCGGATTCCAGGTCGGGCGGGTCGCGGTGGAGATTCTCGGCCCGATTCCGCTGGAGCCGCTGACGGTGGCGGCGCGGGTGGCCCGCCCCGGCCGCAGCGTCGAACTGATCGAGGCGACCCTGTCCACCGATCGCGGGCCGGTGCTGCGGGCAAATGCCTGGCGCTTCAAACTCGCCGAGCCGGAACTCGAACTGCCCGAACAGATTCTGCCGACCGGTGCGCGCCCCGGCCCCGATCAGGGTGCGCCGTCCCCGTTTCCCTCGGATCAGCCGGTCGGCTTCCACACCGGCATCGACTACCGCTTCGTCACCGGCTCATTCGCCGAACCCGGCCCGGCGATCTGCTGGATCCGGCTGCGGTATCCGATCGTCGCCGGAACCATCCCCAGTCCACTGGAACGCACACTCGCGGCGGCGGATTCGGGCAATGGCGTCAGCTCGGTGCTGGACTGGTCCCGATACCTGTTCATCAATACCGATCTCACGGTCACCCTGCACCGGCAGCCGGTCGGCGAATGGGTCTGCCTGGACGCCGTCACCTATCCGCAACCACACGGCATCGGCCTGGCGGAGTCGGCACTGTTCGATGAAAAGGGCCCACTCGGCCGCAGCACCCAAACTCTGTTCCTCGGACCGCGCTAGCGTCCGCGCGGGCCGAAGTTCGCGGCCTGCGAGATGCTCGGCGCACGCCGTCGAGTGGGATTGCGCGGCAGCTGAGACTGCGGCCGCACGGCACAAACTTCGCAGGTAGAGACCACCGGTCGACCTGTTGCTGAGCAATCGCCGCATGTGAAACCATAAATGTGATTCGGTCGACCCAAGAACTCTGATGACTGGACACCCGGCAGCAAACCGCGCACCGCGGACACCGGGCCCGGCGACCGACACCACTCGCGCAATGGTTTCCGGTCCGGGTCTTGCTGGTTTATGTGCCCTGCTCGGGCTGCTTCCGGTCGCGCCGCTGCCGGCCTGGGCATACGCGCCGGGACCTTTCCGAATCTGGTTCTGGAGGCCAGCGCGCAGGGCCCCGGACGCGGGAAGGAGTTGAACCCGATGCGTTTCCGACTGAACCCGGACCAACTCGCCGCGGCCCTGTCCATCGCTGAGGTGCAGCCGGGGCCGCGCTCCACGCTGCCGATGCAGACCCCGCCGACCGACCCAGCGGCGGCGCTGCAGGACACCGGACTGCTCGAAGATGACGGCCGACTCATCGGACCGACGATGCGAGCGTTGCGAATCGCCGCAGATCCCGCCCGCACCGTCGTCATCACCGCCAACCGCGCCGGACAGGCCAACTGGAAGTCGGCGCTGCTGCTGCACGGGGACGAAAACGACACCTTCGTCATGCAGGCCGGGACCGGCAATGACGGCTTCGATTTCGCCGTCGTGCCCACGCTCGCCCAGGCCACCGTGCTGGTGGACGAACTGCTCGATCTCACCTCCTACGGCCCCGGAGCCTCATCGCCCCCCATCGACCTCGATCTCATCGCGTTCGCCGCCCTGCTCGCCGCCACCGACACGGCGCAAGAGGCCCGCCTGGCCGGGGTCCTGGGTCGAAAGGTCACACCCGGACCGCCCGAACTGCGGGCGCTCGAACTGGAGGAGCAACTCGCCAAGGGGCTCGCCAGCGGCGACACCCGTTGGGCCCTGCCCGCCGCCCAGGGGGCCGCACCGGTGTCACTCGCGGCCGCGGCCGGTCGGATGACCGAGGGGCTGGCCAGGCTGGCCCTGCTGGGCCTGGTCCGACTGGAGGCGCTCGGCAGCTACCGATTCACCCATGCCGGGACCGCGGTGGCGCGGACGTTCGGTCAGCTATTGACGACGGGGAGCATTGCCGTGTTCACCGGTGCCGCAGCGGAACGGACCGCACTCGCCCATTTCACGGTGTTCCGATCGACGTTCACGACGCGGTTCGCGTTCTGGAGCGAGCTGGCGGCGCGAAACCCGCGCGTGGAATTGTTCGAGACCACAGCGGAAGTCGCACTGCGTCTGGTGCACGACGTGCTCGATCCTGCCGTGGTCACGTTCGCCGGTGGCACAGCGGCATTCGACGCGGCCTCCGCCCCAACGGAGGCCGTACCGGTGGTCGAGCGCGGTGGCGCAGCGGCGTGGTATCCGACCCACCAGGTGCCCGATAACGGCATGTCCGCCTGGGCCACACCCGACCCGTCCCAACCACCCGTCGCCCACATCGATCCCGGCGTCGAACTCCAGATCCTCGAACGCGCCGGCGACTGGGCACATATCGCCTGCAACAACGGCTGGACCGGCTGGGTCGACGGCCGCGCCGTCGAACCCCTCGCGGCCCCCGCCGCAGCACCCTGGTACCCCACCCACCGGGTACCCGAGGGCGGAATGGCCGCGTGGGCTTCGCCGGATCCGAGATTCGGACCCATCACCAGCATTGATCCCGGCGTCGAACTCCAGATCCTCGAACGCGCCGGGGACTGGGCACATATCGCCTGCAATAACGGCTGGACCGCATGGGTCGATGGCCGCGCGATCCAACCCCTGACACTGCCCCCCACCGCGCCAACGACATCCACCGACAACAGGCGAGTCTGATGTCTCGGCACGAGTCGGACAGGGCGTGAAATGGCAAGGGGCCGAACGCATCAGGGGCGGGTCGAGATCTGCTGAACCGCCCAGCCGTTGCCGTCCGGATCGCTGAAGAAGCAGAAGCCGACATTGTCGAGCGGGTCGGGCATCGGGGTCGGGTTCGTGCCGAGGACCTGGACATCGCTGACCTCGACACCGCGTTCGACCAATTCGGCGTGGGCCTTGTGGATATCGGGGACGACGAGCTGCAGGCCCTGTATCGAGCCCGGTTCCATCTTCGGGACCGCGCCCTTGCCGATCACGATGGAGCAGCCGGAGCCGAGCGGGGTCAGCTGGACGATGCGCATATCGTCGCCGACCGCGGTGTCGTGGTCGAGAACGAAACCTAGTTTGTTCGAGTAGAAGTCCTTGGCCCGGTCGATATCGGATACCGGCACGATGACTACCTCGAGCGTCCAGTTCATTGCACATTCCCTTCGCTACGGCGGACAGGGCCATTCGTAACAGTGCAGACGGCTCGCCGCGGCCGAATTCATCGGCGCTACGCGCGCGGCTGCCAGCGCCAGGCGAATTCACCCGGCTGCGGCGCCGGACCCGGCAGCTCGCCCTTTCCCGAAAGACCCGCGATCAGCATGGCCAGCACCCGCCTGCGCAGCTGCGCGGTTCGGATCTGATCCGGCATGGCGATGGCCGCACACGATTCCAGGATGAGACCGAGATCGTTGGCATTGACATCCGCGCGCAGCCGACCGGAGGCGTGCGCTCGCCGCACCAGTTCCTCGGTGACCTCACCCGAATGCGTGATGTCCGGAAGCATCGAGTCCTCCGGGGTGAAGGTGCCCGCCAGATGCACGGCCAGCGAGTGCACGTCGGCGTCGACCACTCGTTCCAGGAATCCGACCAAACCGCGCCAGCCATCCGAATCCTCCAGTGCGGCATCGGCTTCCGCGTTGTAGCGGCGCAGGCCCTCATGGCAAAGGGTGCGCAGCAGCACCTCCTTGCTCGGATAGCGGCGATAGAGGGCGCTGATCCCGACGCTCGCGCGTTCGGCGACGGCGGCGATCGGCGCGTTGACATCGGCCAGGAAGACCGCGCGGGCGGCCTCCAGGATGAGTCCGTCATTGCGGGCGGCCTGGGCCTTGCGACCCGGCAGACCCTTCTGAGCTGGGGCGTCGGATGTTTTCGGCATGGGTTCAGCTTAGCACTTGAAACGGAATGATCCGTTCTGTTACGTTCAAACAGAACGAAGCATTCCGTTTCACAAGGAGTAGAGATGACCGCCATCACCCCCTTCACCATCAACATCGACCAGGCCGAGCTGGACGACCTGCAGGACCGGCTGGCCCGCACCCGTTGGGCGGATCAGATCCCCGGGTCGGATGACACCTACGGGGTGAGCGTCGAGCGCGTGCGGCATCTGGTGAACTACTGGCGCGACGGATTCGACTGGCGCGAGGTCGAGGCGAAGCTCAATGCGTACCCGCAGTTCAGCACCGAGATCGACGGGCAGAACATCCACTTCCTGCACATCGAGTCCCAGCGGGACAACAGCTTTCCGCTGATCCTGACCCACGGCTGGCCGGGTACCTTCGTCGAATTCCTCGGCGTCATCGAGCCGTTGACCGCGGCCGGATTCGATCTGGTGATCCCATCGGTGCCGGGCTACGGATTCTCCGGTCCGACAACCGAATCCGGCTGGAACGATCAGCGCATCGCCAAGGCTTGGGCCGAACTCATGCGGCGGCTCGGGTACACCGAGTACGGTGCGGTCGGCAATGACGGCGGCGCGCAGATCTCGCCCGAACTCGGTCGAGTCGCGCCGGACAGTGTTGTCGCCATTCAGGTTTCGCAGGTGTACTCGTTTCCGTCGGGTGATCCGTCGGAACTGGTCGATCTGACCGAGGACGAGCAGCAGTCACTGGCGACGCTGGATTGGTTCGTCAAGAACAAGATGGGCTTCAATATCCTGCAGTCGCAGCAGCCGCAGACGCTGGCGCACGCGCTGATGGATTCGCCGACCGGCCTGGTCGGCTGGAACAGCCAACTGCTGGGCCCGGATCTGGACGATGACTTCGTGCTGACCAATATCGCGATCCACTGGCTCACCGGCACCGCGGGTTCGGCCATCCGGCACTACTTCGAGAAGGCCAGGGCGCAGCAGCCGACCGAGCCGACCACGGTGCCGCTCGCGCTGTCCGGATCCAATGGCGACTTCCACGGAATCCGCCGGTTCGCCGACCGCGATCACACCCACATCGTGTCGTGGCGCACCCACGACGTGTACACCCACTACCTGCACCACGTCGCCCCCGCGCTGATGGCCGGTGAGATCACCGAATTCTTCGCGCAGTACCGCTGACGCCCGGGTTCCGTGCGGTACCTCGCATCGCCATGAGGTGCCGCACGGATATCGCCTTCGGGCTCGGTGGTCGGCGGCCCGAACGATGCCGCGGGCCATTTCGCCGCGCATGCGGCCCCCGAGCTGTTGGTCGGCGATATCCGCCAGTTCTTTGCGCAGCTCAGCTGACAGGAAACCGCTGCGCACCGGCCCGCGTTCGGTACATGGGAACGCGGGCCGATGCGCGTAGACCCACTCTTATGTCTGCGAGACTCACGGCCATGGTTCGTCTCGCTCTCCGTTGATGTACTGGATTCACCAACAGCTCAACAGCTTTCCGGAAACCCCCGCGATGCAAGCGTCAGGGCCTGCATAACCACGTAGGGCCCGGGAGCATCGCACATTCAACAAGGAGAGAACAATGCGGATCGCAGTCTTCGGAGCAACCAGCACCGTCGGTCGTCTGGTCGTCGAGCAGGCGCTCGAACAGGGGCATGAGGTCACCGCCTTCACCCGCAATGCGGCCAGCGTCGGGCAGCGGAACGAGCGGCTGCACATTGTCGAGGGCAATGTGCTGGATACGAATTCGGTCGAGCGGGCGGTCGTCGGTCAGGACGCGGTGCTGATCTCGCTCGGCGCGGGCCGCAAGGGCGTCATCCGGGCCGGGGGCACCCGCGCGGTCATCGAGGCGATGAACCGGACCGGTGTCAAACGCCTGATCTGCCAGACCACCCTCGGTGTCGGCGACAGCGAAGGCAACCTGAACTTCCTCTGGAAGTACGTGATGTTCGGGATGCTGCTGCGCCAGGCCTATGCCGACCATGTCGCGCAGGAGGAATACGTCCGCGCCAGCAATCTGGACTGGACCATCGTCCGCCCGAGCGCGTTCACCGACGGCCCCCGCACCGACGCCTTCCGTCGCGGCTTCGGCGCCGAGGAAAAGGGCCTGTCGCTGAAGATCGCCCGTGCCGATATCGCGGCGTTCATGCTCGAACAGCTCACCGACGCCACCTACACCCACCGGGCCCCCGGCATCTCCAACTGAGCCACGATGCCGCGCGAACTCGGCAGGTTCCCCCAATCGACCAGAAACCCACGCCCCGATCCGGTGCGTGGGTTTCTGGCGCTCAGTGGTGGTTGTGGAGCTCGCCCCAGGTGGGGAACGGGTCGGGGTAAGTGGACCAGGCGGTCGGGCCAGCGGCGAATTCGGCGTCGGTCAAGACCGCGGCATCGAGGAGTCGGCGAATCTCGTCGAGGTCGAGTTTCACGCCGATGAAGACGATTTCCTGGCCCGCGGGGACTTCGAGGGCGGACCACCAGGTGGCGGGCTCGAAGGTCAGGTTGGGACCGGCCTGGGACCAGATGGCGGCGAACTCGGGGCGGGTGGCCAACCAGCAGAAACCCTTGCTACGCAAGATGCCGCGGAGTCGGGCGAGGGCATCGGCCAGGCGTTCGGGATGGAAGGGCCGCTCGGCGGTGTAGGTGAGGCTGCGGATGCCGTATTCCTCGGTTTCAGGGGTGTGGCCGCCAGCGAGTTCCTCGGCCCAGCCCTCGGATTCGGCGGCGACGACCGGGTTGTAGCGGCCGGTAGCGAGGACTTCCGCGAGATCCACCACACCCTTTTCGGTGCGCAGCACATGGGCGCGCGGATTGAGCCGTCGCACCGTCGCTTCCACGGTTCCGACGGCATTCGCGCTGACCAGGTCGGTCTTGTTGATCAGCAGCACGTCCGCGAATTCCACCTGGTCGACCAGCAAATCGGCGATGGTGCGCGTATCCCCGTCGCCCGCTTGCAGATTCCGTTCAGCGAGTGCCTGACCGCGGGCGATCTCGGCGAGGAAGGTCGAGGCGTCCACCACCGTGACCATGGTGTCGAGGCGGGCGATATCACCGAGTTCGAAGCCGTCCTCGAACTCCCAGTCGAAGGTCGCGGCCACCGGCATCGGTTCGGAGATCCCGGTGGATTCGATGACCAGTTGATCGAAGCGACCAGCCCTGGCGAGCCTGCCGACCGCTTCGATCAGATCCTCGCGCAGGGTGCAACAGATACAGCCGTTGGTCAGCTCGACCAACTTCTCCTCGGTGCGGTCGAGCTGGCCCTGCCCCGCGACGAGCGCGGCATCGATATTGACCTCGCTCATGTCATTGACGATGACCGCGATGCGGCGGCCGTCCCGATTGGCCAGGATGTGGTTGAGCAGGGTCGTCTTGCCCGCGCCGAGGAAGCCGGAGAGCACGGTCACGGGCAGCAGATCAGGAGACGATGCAGTGGTCACGAATTAATGATAATGGTTTTCATTTAGATGTGGCCGGGTGGGTCGTCCGGGACATCAGGACGACGCGACTTCGAGACCGCGCTGCGCCGCCACCGGCGCATCCGGATGCCGCCACAGCCCACGCGCAGCCAGCCGCGGCAGCACGCCCTCACCGAACCAGTACGCCTCCTCCAGATGCGGATATCCGGAGAGCACGAACTCATCGATGCCGAGGTCGTGGTATTCGAGAATGCGCTCGGCCACCTCCTCGTGACTGCCGACCAGCGCCGTGCCCGCGCCGCCGCGCACCAGTCCGATGCCCGCCCACAGATTCGGGTAGATCTCCAGCGCGTCGCTGGCGCCCGCGTGCAGCGCGAGCATTCGGCGCTGCCCCTCGGATTCGCTGCGCGCCAACGATTTCTGGATATCGGCGACGGCCGCCGGATCGAAACCGGCCAGCAGCCGGTTCGCCTCGGCCCAGGCCAGTTCCGAGGTGTCGCGGGTGATCACATGCAGTCGGATACCGAAACGCACGGTGCGGCCCGCACGGTGGGCCAGTTCGGTGATCCAGGCGATCTTCTCGGCGACCTGCGCGGGCGGCTCACCCCAGGTCAGGTAGACATCGGAGTGCGCGGCCGCAACGGTGCCCGCGATCGGCGAGGAGCCGCCGAAGTACACCTCGGGCACCGGATTCGGCACCCGGGCCAGTTTCGCGTCGGCGATGTGGATGTGCTCGCCGGTCAGGCTTACGGTGTCGCCCGCCCAGAGTCTGCGCACCACCTCGAGGAATTCGCCGGTGCGCACATAGCGGGCGTCCTTGTCGAGGAAGTCGCCATAGGCGCGCTGCTCGGCGGACTCACCGCCGGTCACCACATTGATCAGCAGGCGGCCACCGGTCTGGCGCTGGAAGGTGCTGGCCATCTGCGCGGCCAGCGTCGGCGAGATGAATCCGGGCCGCAGGGCCACCAGGAACTTCACCGGAATGGCGAGGTCGGTGCGGCCGCTGAGTAGGGTCTGGGGTGTGAAATTGCTGCCGCTTGTGCCCGACGGGCAGACTCCGGTTCGTGTCCTCACCATTGCCGGAACCGACTCCGGGGGCGGCGCGGGTATTCAGGCCGATTCGCGGACCATGGCCCTGTGCGGCGTGCACGCGTGTGTGGCGGTGGCCGCGGTGACGGTGCAGAACTCGGTCGGGGTGAGCGGGTTCCATGAGATTCCGCCGCAGATCGTGGCCGATCAGGTGCGTTCGGTGGTCGGGGATATCGGGGTCGGGGCGGCCAAGACCGGGATGTTGGCCTCGACGGCCATTATCGAATCCGTCGCGGCGGTCTGCCAGGAGGTGGGGATCGGGCGGGACCGCACGCCCCTCGTGGTCGATCCCGTCGCGGCGTCCATGCACGGTGATGCGCTGCTGCACGCCGAGGCGCTGGATGCGGTGCGGCATACGCTGATTCCGCTGGCCACGGTGGTGACACCGAATCTCGACGAGGTGCGGCTGATCACCGGCATCGAGGTCACCGATGACGCCTCGGCGCGGCGGGCCGCGCGGGCGCTGCACGAGCTCGGGGCGCAGTGGGCAGTCGTCAAGGGCGGACATTTGCGATCCTCCGAGGTCAGCACCGATCTGCTCTTCGATGGCGATCAATTTCTGGAGTTCACCGCGCCGCGGATCAGCACCGGGAACGACCACGGCGGTGGGGACACCCTGGCCGCCGCCATTGCGTGCGCACTCGCCAATGGCTACTCGGTGCCCGACGCGGTCGCGTTCGCCAAGGACTGGACCTACCGGTGTCTGGCCGCGTCCTACGATCTCGGTGCAGGTCACGGGCCTGTTTCCCCGCTCTGGCGGCTGTCGGCGAGCTAGCGCCGAAACTTGTCGGTGGGTGGGTACATACTCGAGGTATCGCAGCCACCGTGGGCCGCAACGGAGCGGTTCAGTGAGAACAATGGGGTTCGATGTGGCTGTGGAAGCCGACCGCCACTGGCGCGCCCGCGGTCGGCGCCACCGGTGGTGCGCACATCACTCGCTGGAAAACGCAAGGTGCAGTGGCAGATCCGCGTCCATGCTGATGCCGTTCAGTCGCGCGTTGGCCTCGGCCAATGCGGAGACGATCTCGGCCAGATAGGCGACGAACTTCTCGATCGGCATCGCATGCGCCGGTAGTCGGTTCGCGCCGAGCCACCAGTCGGTGGCCGAGGCCACCGCGCCGAAAATGGAATAGTTGACCAGTTCGACGCTGGACACCTCGACGGAACTGTCCGCGAGCAATCCGGTGAACAGATCGGCCGCCCGCTTGGCCGACTGGCGAGCCGACTGCAGCGCGCGCTCGGAATCATCGGCGCGCCGGGTGAAGTGGCTGTGCAGCATGAAGCGGAAGACATTCGGATGCTCGGTCACCACGAGCACATATTCGGCCGCGCCACGCCGGATCACCTCGCGCGCCGAATCATTGGTCAGGTCGACACCGGCGACGATCCGCTCCCACAGCATGTCACCGACCCGGTCGACAATGGCGTTGTAGAGGTCGGTCTTATCCTCGAAGTGCCGATACAGCTTGGGTTTGGCCGCACCGGCCTCCTTCGCGATATCGCCCATGCTGACCTCGGGCCCGAACCTGTCGAGCGCCCGAAACGCCGCATCGACGAAATCCGCCCGAACCTTGCGCCGATGCTCCCGCCACCGCTCGGTCCGAGCATCCACCCGCTCAGGCGGCACCTCACCCACGCCCCGCCCACTACGCATCACACCCCGACGGTACCAACACCCCACCCGACCTCGGCCAACTCGGTCGAACCCCAACCCGCAACAGCCTGCGCCAGCGATCGACCAGAGTCAGGAGGTGTTCGGCGATAGCGGGTGTTGCCGCGATGGTGTCACGCGAACCGAAGCCGTGCTCGTTTCCCAGGGAATCGGTGACGCGTGCACCGCCCTCGCGGAACCGAACCACTCGGTGCCCCAGTGCTAACGGATGGACCGATCGAACAAGCCATCACGAAACACACCGTCAACGCAAAACTGATCCCGAAGCATCGTCCCGATGTCCGATCCGGACCCGACGCGCAATCCTGGACGAATGATCACCATGCACTCACGCCGGTAAACGTCGAGAGCACACCTGCATCAGCACATTCTCGAAAATGGGGAGCCAGTGTTGGGCTTTTGCTGAAGCGGCAAGAAAGTTGGGCTTGTGGATGGTGGGGGGACATCATGCGGTGAGGGCGGATATGGCGCGGGGCGAATTGGATGGGAGATCGACGGATGGGCGACGGGGCTGGATTGCGGACCGGGCGGGAATTCTGGGAGGAGTTTTATCAGGATCGGGATCAGGTTTGGACGGGGAATCCCAATCCGTTGTTGGTGCGGGAGGCTGTCGGGCTTGTGGTGGGGACTGCACTGGATCTCGGGTGTGGTGAGGGGGGTGACGCTGTGTGGTTGGCACGGAACGGGTGGCGGGTCACGGCGGTCGATGTGTCTGCGACGGCGTTGCGGCGGGCGGGGGCGCATGCCGCTGAGGAGGGGGTCGCGGATCGGATCTTGTTCGCGGAACATGATCTGGCGCAGTCGTTTCCGGCGGGGGAGTTCGATTTGGTTTCGGCGCAGTTCTTTCATTCACCGGTTGCGCAGGGGGACGAGCGGGCGAAGATTTTGCGGCGGGCCGCTGAGGCGGTGGCCGTTGGCGGGGTGCTGTTGATTGGGTTGCATGCGGGGTGGCCATCGTTTATGGAGCATCGGCATGACGTGCACTTTCCGACGATGGATGAGGTACTGGATGGACTCGCATTCGACGGAGATGAGTGGCGGGTGGAGACCGCGGATGAGGTCGAGCGGGTGGCGACCGGGCCGGAGGGGCAGGTCGGCACCCGCTCCGACACGATCTTGCGGATCCGCAGGCTCCAGTAGGCAATAGTCCCCAGGAACCTCACAGCCAGGGCCCAGCTGGGCTCCAGCGCGGTTGGCGAGGGTGGTCACCATGACCGAATCGACGACCGCCGCGCACCGGGCGGATATGACCGAAACGGTGATCACGCCCGTGCTGGACGTCGTGATCCCTGTCTATAACGAAGAGGCCGACCTGGGCATTTGCGTGCGGCGGCTGCACGCCTACCTGCGCGACGGGTTTCCGTTCCCGACCCGGATCACCGTTGCCGACAATGCGAGCACCGATGACACCATGCAGGTCGCGCAACTGCTCGCCGATGAGCTCGACGACGTGCGGGTGGTGCATCTGGATGCGAAGGGCCGGGGCCGCGCACTGCGCGCGGTGTGGGAGCACTCCGACGCGCAGGTCGTCGCCTATATGGATGTGGATCTGTCCACGGATCTGAATGCGCTGCTGCCCCTGGTGGCTCCGCTGATCTCGGGACATTCGGATCTGGCGATCGGCACCCGGCTCGACGCGTCGTCGCGGGTGGTTCGCGGTCCCAAGCGGGAGTTCATCTCGCGGTGCTACAACCTGATCCTGAAAGCCTCACTGCAGGCGCGGTTTTCGGATGCACAGTGCGGATTCAAGGCGATGCGCACCGATGTCGCGCGCCAGCTGCTGCCGCTGGTGCAGGACGGTGAATGGTTCTTCGATACCGAGCTCCTGGTGCTCGCCGAGCGGGCGGGCCTGCGCATTCACGAGGTGCCGGTCGACTGGATCGATGATCCGGACAGCCGCGTGGATATCGTCGATACGGCACGCAAGGACCTGCTCGGGGTGTGGCGGCTGCTGCGCGGACTGACGACAGGTGCGCTGCCGCTGGAGGAACTGCGGCGCGCGGTCGGACGCGAACCACTGGTTCCCGGTGTGCCTTTGGGGATGGTCGGGCAGGTCGTTCGGTTCGCGATAGTCGGCGTGATTTCTACGCTCGCCTATATGCTGCTGTACCTGATGTTGCAGCCCATGACCGGTGCCCAGGGGGCGAACTTCCTCGCACTGCTCATCACCGCGATCGGCAATACCGCCGCCAATCGCGCCTTCACCTTCGGAGTGCGTGGGTCGACCGGCGTGGTGTCGCATCAATTCCAAGGGCTGCTGATATTCGGCTTCGGCCTGCTGGTCACCAGCGGATCGCTGTTCGCCCTGCATCGCTGGGCCCCGGATGCGGCCGTCCACCTGGAGCTGTTCGTTCTGGTGGTGGCCAATCTGATCGCAACCCTCATCCGATTCGTCGGTCTGCGTTGGGTATTCCGAAACCCCACCGGCGGGGTCGAAACCCGAACGACCGCACCGGATGCGGTCACCCAGCCGATGCTGCGCGCTACGAAGACGACCATTGATGGAGTTCGCCGATGACAGCGACGCTGACCGCACCGACTGCGGCGACCCTGCCCGAACCACAACCGAAGCAGCAGATCCGCTGGGAATACCCGGCATTGGCCGCACTCCTGATCGGCACCGGTATCGCCTACCTGTGCAACCTCAGCGCCAACGGCTATGCGAACTCCTTCTATTCCGCTGCGGTGCAGGCGGGTTCGAAGTCCTGGAAGGCCTTCTTCTTCGGCTCCTCGGACGCGGCCAACTCGATCACCGTCGACAAACCACCGGCCTCGCTCTGGCTGATGGAGCTGTCGGTACGGGTGTTCGGGCTGAATTCCTGGAGCATCCTGGTCCCTGAGGTGCTGCTCGCCATCGCCTCGGTGGCACTGGTGTGGGCGACGGTGCGCAGGCCCTTCGGCCCGGCGGCCGGGCTCATCGCCGGACTCGTGCTCGCGCTGACTCCCGTCGCGGTGCTGATGTTCCGGTTCAACAACCCGGATGCGCTGCTGGTATTCCTGATGGTCGCGGCGGCCTGGGCGATGACGAGGGCGGTCGAGGACGGGCGCATCCGCTGGCTGGTGCTCACCGGTGTCTTCATCGGATTCGGGTTCCTCACCAAGCAATTGCAGGTGCTGCTGGTGGTGCCCGCGCTGGCGCTGACCTATCTCATCGCCGGTCCGCCCAAACTCGGCAAGCGCATTCTGCACCTGCTCGCGGCGGGCGCGGCCATGCTGGTCTCGGCCGGCTGGTGGCTGCTCGCGGTCGAGCTGTGGCCGGCATCGTCGCGGCCGTGGATCGGTGGGTCGCAGCATAATTCGATCCTGGAACTCACCCTCGGCTACAACGGGCTCGGCCGGTTGAACGGCAATGAGCACGGCAGCGTCACCCCCGGCCGGGGCGATATGCCGCCCGGTGGCGGGGGCATGTGGGGCAGCACCGGGATCACCCGGCTGTTCGAACCCGCACAGGGCGGTCAGATCGCCTGGCTGATCCCGGCCGCACTGGTCGCACTGATTGCGGGAATCCTGCTGCGCGGCAAGGCCACTCGCACCGATGGGCAGCGCGCGTCGCTGATCCTGTGGGGCGGCTGGGTGCTGGTGACCGGACTGACCTTCAGCTTCATGGCGGGCATCTTCCACCAGTACTACACGGTGGCGCTGGCCCCGGCGGTCGCGGCATTGGTCGGCATCGGCGCGGTCCAGCTGTGGCAGCAGCGGCATCGGCTGTGGGTCCGGTTGTTCGCGGCACTCGCGGTCGGCCTGACCACCGCGACCTCCTGGATGTTGCTGTCGCGCGACTCGCACTTCGTACCGTGGTTGCGCTGGACGATGCTGGTGGTCGGCGTGCTCGCGACCATCACGGTGCTGTTGCCCGCACCGCGCAAGCTGGCTCTGGTCGCGGCACTGGCCGCCGCCTTCGCCGGATTGTCCGGGCCCGTCGCGTATTCCGCCCAGACCATTGCGACCTCGCATGAGGGTGCCATCCCGTCGGCGGGACCGAATATCGGAATGTTCGGTCATCGACCCGGCGAAGGCGGCTTCGGCGGGCCGGGCGGCATGCCAGATGGGCGAAATGGCAACGGACGCAATATGAATGGTGCGCGGGGCATGAATGGCGCAATGGGTGCACCGCCCGGTGGCGCCGACCTGCTGCCCGGCGGCACCAATGGCCCTGCGGGCCAGGGTGGTCCGATGATGGGCGGCCCCGCCGGTGGGCTGCTCGGCGCGAGCAAGCCGAGCGATAAGGTCGTCGCACTGCTGGAAAACAATGGCACCGACTACACCTGGGTCGCCGCCGCCATCGGCTCCAATAGCGCCGCCGGATTCCAGCTGGCCACCCAACTGCCCGTCATGCCGGTCGGCGGCTTCAATGGCAGCGATCCGTCGCCGACGCTGGATCAGTTCAAGGCGTTTGTCGCCGACGGGAAGATCCACTACTTCATCGGCAGCGGCAACCGCGGCGGCGAGGAAGGCGGTTTCGGCCCGGGTCGCTCCGGCACCAGCGCCGAGATCAGCAAGTGGGTGCAAGAGCATTTCACCGCAACGGAGGTCGACGGCGTCACCCTCTACGACCTGACCACCGCCCACTGATCCACTGCGTAAGGTGATCCGCCCGGTGCGTGCGCACCGGGCGGATCGGTTTCGGCGGCTCGGACACCACATCGGAGTCGCCGAAGCTCAGGCTACTTCGCCGCGGGCTCGGTCGCATCGAGCCATTCCGCGAAGGTCGGGCCCGCGAGGACCGCGTGCGGACCGGCGAGCAGGGTGCCGTCCTCGAAGATCTCGCGGTCGGCATTGTCCGGGTCGCTCACCTCGCGGACCGCGGCCGGGGTGCCGCGGCGAGCGGCCAGCAGCGCAGCCGCACCCGCCATGGTCTCCGCGCGTGGACCGGCAATTTCCGGGAACCGGCCAGCCGAGGACTCCGGCGGCGGATTCACCGCGAGATCCACCAGCGCCTCCGCGACCGAACGAGCCGCAACCAGTTGGGTTTTCATATTCGCGACGTAGGAGACGTCCCCCTGGGTGCCCCACTGCATCATCACCTCGACCAGTTCATGGAACTGGGCGGCGCGCAGGATCTGTACCGGCAGTGGACCTTCGAGCAGCACCTTCTCGTGGACCAGCTTGGCGGCGTTGTAACCGGCGACGGTGTTGTCGATGCCGATGATGGAGACCACGACCAAGCGCTCGACACCGGCCTTCTGGCCCGCCTCGTGCAGGTTCTTCGCCGAAGCGGTGAAGAATTCGGTGGCGATGTCCTTATCCGCGGACGGCGTGCTGGACGCGTCGATGACAACCTGCACCCCTTCGAGCGCTTCCACGAGTCCTGCACCGGTTTCGATATCGACACCGTTGGCCCGGGAGAAGGCGACCACCTCGTGTCCCTGCTCGTTCAGCACATCCACCACGTGGCGGCCCAGCCGTCCGGTCGCTCCGGCCACTGCGATCTTCTTGGTGTTCGACATGTTTCCCGCTCCTGGTTCGTTGCGTTGTTTCGCGTTCACACAGACGACGAAGCAGGATGGGCGAGTGTGACATGCCCTCGCGGACAAGCTTCCTCGAAATCCTCTTAATGAGGCTTTCACGCGAAACTCTTTCGCACGCCGCGAACTCCGGCAATGATGAAGTCCCGCGCGGGACTCTACGGTCGGAATCCGCCATCACGTCACGCGCCAACTCCGAGCCATCAGGACAACTGTGAGAAGCATTTCGAGATTCGCCTTAACCGTCATCGGCGCACTGGTCGCCATCGCGCTCACCGTCGGATTCGCCGCCAACGCATCGGCGGAACCGGTCGAATCGCCAGCACCCGCCGCACCGGCGGCCTCATCGGAGCCGATCGCCGCGGCATCCGAACCGGCCCCGCAGGTGAACCTGATCAACGGCTGCCTGGCGCCCGGCGACAGCATCGAGCTCAGGACGGCGCTCGGCGGCCTGCTCGGCGCCACCATCGGCGGCATCGCGGGCCTGCCCATCTTCCTTTTCGGCGCGATTCCCGGACTGATCATCGGCGGCCTGCTCGGCGTCCTCATCGGTTCGTCCTCCTATGCGCTCGATGAGGGGCACGCGCAGCAGCAAGGTCTGTGCTAGTCACGAAAATCGTTGTGTGGCAGCGTGTTAGCGTGCAGGCATGAGCTCGACCACCGATCGATTCATTGACGCCGTCTTCGATTTCGAGCGCGCGGTGCACGCGCAGGACCCGCAGGAACAGCAGCAGGCTCATATGGAGATGCATCGCCTGTACCAATCGGCGACGCCGCAAGAGCTCGCACAGGGCGGAAAGCGGCTCGCCGACCTGTTGACCGATGTGCAGCCGGGACCGCGGGCGAGTATCGCGGTCCTCATCGGCGCGTGCGTCGAGGGTGGTGCGGATCCGGTGGCATGTGCACCCCGCGTACTCGGCAACCTCGCGAAAACACTCGACAGCGCCAAGGAATTCGCCGAGATGTGGGCGGCGGCCGATGTCGGCGACGCACCCGACCCGGAACAGGTCGAGCTGGACCCGGAGCTGTTCGAGGTCTTCGGATTCGACCAGACGCTGTCGTGGTGGACGCTGGACGACTGGAACCGCGCGGGTCTGGCCATGTTGCAGCACAAGTCGGTGCGGCAGAAGTTCGGACAGGTGGGGCGCGACATCATCCGCGAGCGTCACGATGCGCTGGGCGAGATCTCCGCCCGGTGGGACAAATGCCTCGGATACGCGCTGATCGTGCTGGACGACGAGCCGCTCATCGCGCTGCACCGCGAGACCGGCACCGGTTACGCGATGCGGATGACCGGCATCGGCGACAACTTCCAACTGCACACCCTGCTCGCCGATGCGCTCATCGGCGGTGGGCATATTCCCGGGGAAGCACCGACGGCGGAGGCGGTCGCCATGTGCCGCGATATGCCCGGCATGGTGCACACCACCGGATCGTTCAATCTGGTCGCGCCGGACGGCTCCTGGATCTGGAACGAGGGCACGCCCTCGGATATCCCGGTGGTCGACGGCACCCGCCTGCTGGTGCTGGATCCGCCACCGTACCAGCGCAATTGGCCAGCGGGCAGGTTCTTCCCGAATATGCTGGGCGATCTGACGCTGGAGCGGGTACTGACTCCCGAGGAGGCGGCCAGCTGGTTCCGGCACGTATCACCGGACAAGGGCCCGGCGCAGGACTAGCTGCACACAACCCACCGATGGACGCTCGAGCTGTCGTTTGACACACCTCGCGGCTCTGCGGCGGTTCGATCAGCCCACATGCGGGCGTATGTCTGGGGCGCCGCCTGGGCCGATGCCTCGGACCGGATACCACCGAGACGTTAGGCTAGCGGCATGAGCGAGGCTGTCGACTGGTCATGGCTGCGTACGCCGATCCCGATTGTCGACAGGTGGCCGGTGTTCGTCGAGTGCGGAATTGCCGCAGCCATATCCGCGTACGCGAGGGTGGGTGTCAAAACCGACGGATCACCGTGGGGCGTTCAATGCGGTGTGTAGTGTTGCCGCCCACTGCGAAATGATCTGCTTGCGGCGGGCCGAGTCATCGGTCAGCACATCGGCCAGACCGAGCCCGCGGGCCAGGTCGAGGGTGGCCTGGACGAGGTGGTGGGCAACGGGATCGGAGTCGTCCACTCCCAGCGCCTCCACCGCACGCCGATGGGAGATGCGACCGAATTTGGCTTCCAGCGGGACGATTCGCTCCCGCAGTGCCGGATCGGCCGCCGCATGCGTCCATACCTGCAGCGCCGCCTTGAACAGGGGACTGGTGTAGGACTCGACCAACCCGGCCACCACCGCCTCGGTGCGGCCGATCCCTTCGTCCATGGCGGTCACCACCCTGCCCTCGTCCACGGCCCGCTGGGTGCGGCTGTCGAACATGTACTCGAGTGCGGCCGTGATCAGATCTTCCCTGGTCGGAAAGTGATGCTGAGCCGCACCACGCGACACCCCCGCCCGTTCCGCGACGACCGCGACCGTGGCCGCCGCCCAGCCCGTTTCGGCCAGGCAGTCGATGGTCGCCTCGAGCAGGCGCTGCCGGGTGGCTCGGCTGCGGTCCTGCTTGGGTTCGTGGGGGGTCACCATGGCGCTATTCTGCCTCTGCCCAGCTCGGCGGACGGCGCTGCAAGAAGGCCGCCATGCCCTCGTACACCTCGGGAGTGCCGAAGAAGCTCGCCGAGCGGGTGGCCAGCTCCTCCGCGGAGCTGTCGAACTCGGCCAGGATGGCCGCGTTGACCAGTCGCTTGGCCTCGGCGAGGCCCTGCGGTGAGCCCTTGCGCAGCTCCGCGCACAGCCGGGCCACCTCCGCCACCGGATCGTCGGCCGTGACCGTGACCAGACCGATCTGCTCGGCGGTATCCGCGCCGAACTTCTCACCGGTCAGGTAGTACCGGCTGGCCGCGCGCGAGCTGAGCCGCGGCAGCAGGGTCAGTGAAATCATGAACGGCGCCAACCCGATTCGCACCTCGGTGAGGGCGAAACTGCTGCCGGGACCGGCCACGACGATATCGCACGCGGCGACGATACCCATACCGCCCGCGCGCACATTGCCGTCGATTCGGGCAATGATCGGCTTGGGTGTTTCGACGATTCTTCGCAGTACGCCGATCATCACGCGGGTGCGCTCATCGGCGGCCACCGCCGGATCGGCATTGCTGGCTTCGCTGAGGTCGGCGCCCGCGCAGAAGGTATTGCCGGTGTGCGCGAGCACGATGCCGCGTACGGCGGGGTCGGCCGCGGCATCGTCGAGACCTTGCAGCAGCTCGGTCACCAATCGCGAGGAGAGCGCATTGCGGTTGTGCGGTGAGTCGAGTGTGAGCGTCGCGAAGCCATTGGCGACCTCGTACCGCACATACGGCGCGGTGGATGTCTCGGGCATCGAACCTCCTTGAGTGGCCGCCCCTGCCCTCGTCGCCCGGAGCCGGGACGACGAGGGCGAGAGTGTCAGTAGGACTTGGGCAGGCCCAGCGAGTACTGGGCGACGAAATTCAGCACCATCTCGCGGCTGACCGGGGCGATGCGACCGATGCGGGCGGCGGCGAGCATGGCGGCCAGGCCATACTCCTTGGTGAGGCCAGCGCCGCCGTGAGTCTGGATCGCCTGATCGAGCGCCTTGATACTGGCTTCCGCCGCAGCGTATTTCGCCATATTCGCGGCCTCGGCGGCACCCATCTCATCGCCAGCGTCGTACAGGGTCGCGGCCTTCTGCATCATCAGCTTGGCCAACTCCACCTCGACCTTCACCGCCGCGAGCGGATGCGAAATGCCCTGGTGCGCACCGATCGGCGTCTTCCACACCGTGCGTTCCCTGGCGTACTCGACGGCGCGTTCGATGGCATAGCGGCCCAGGCCCACGGCCATGGCCGGACCCTTGATCCGGTCCGGGTTGAGTCCGGCGAACAGTTGCATCAGCGCGGC